>JAQBOU010000264.1 GCA_028287865.1 Mucilaginibacter sp.
AATATTGTACTTTGCGGGGGCGACAGTATTTTTTTTGATACGCTGTTAAAAAATAGCATCTTTGCCCCCTGTATTAAAATTGAGCCTTATTTGGTTTTAAAGGGATTAAACGCAGCCATACACAACAATAATGATTAAATATACAAGGTTATTTATACTATTTTTACTTGCCCTCAGCACCGTTGCAGTAAAAGCACAAACAACTGCTACAACCAGCTCTCCTTATTCCCGGTATGGCCTTGGTGATTATAGTCCTTCTCTGTTGCCTCAAAATGATGCTATGGGTGGCATAGGTACGGCTGTAAACAGGATAAGTGGTTATAACAATATCAATCCGCTCAATCCGGCGTCGTATGGAACTATAAATTATACAACAATTGATGCTGGTATTTATTCAACCATAGTAAATTTAAGTCAAACAGGGCAAACAGGCGCTACCAATACTAATTTCAGGTTAAGCCATATAACCTTTGCTGTCCCTGTTACTAAACACTCTGCGCTTAGTTTTGGATTATTGCCCTATAGTGAACTGGGCTACAATTATAAGCAAACACTCAGCAAAGGATTCGGGTCAGGTTCACCTGCAGATACAAATGCCGTAAATTATCTTTACAGTGGAAGCGGCAGTTTATCAAAGGCATATTTGGGATACGGAGTAACCATTGCGAAGCACCTGCTCATTGGCGCAAACATATCATATATATTTGGTAACCTTTCACAATCCGCTTCAACCGAGGTGCCAAATTATAATAATAACGGTTTTTTAAGTTCCAAAGCGCAGCAAAGCAATTCAATTCGGGGTTTAAACTATGACTATGGCATTCAGTACATATTTGATTTTGGTGAATTGAAACACCTTACGCTCGGTTATTCTGCCTCGGCCAATTCAACTTTAAGTACAACAAATACCTATCTGTTAACGCAATATACGTTTGATAGCTCCGGAAATCCCAACATTGCGGCAGATTCCCTTGTAAACAGACAGGGTGCAAAATCTAAAATCCAGCTCCCCCAGATTAATCACTTTGGTATCTCGTTTCAAACCGACGGAAAATTTTTAGTAGGCGCCGATTATACGATGAGTAACTGGTCGGCTTTAACCATTGCCGGACAAAATGCAGGGCTTAAAAACAGCAACACATTTAATGTAGGAGGACAGTTTACGCCTGATATTAATGCTTTGAGAAGTACATGGGCCAGAACAGATTATCGTTTAGGATTTAAATACGATGATACCTATCTTAATGTAAATAACACACCTATTAAAACTTACGCGGTAACTTTTGGACTTGGCGTTCCATTAGCGCCTAACTACGGCAGCTTTTATAAAATTAATTTTTCAGCCGAAATAGGTAAAACCGGAACGTTGACAAACGGCCTTATCAAAGAAAATTTTGTTAACTTACACTTGGGCTTTACCCTTAATGACAAATGGTTTCAGCGATTTAAATTTGATTAACCTCCTTTATGTTTAGTCGGGCAAAAAAGTTTTCAAATCTGTATTTGCCGGCATTGTTTGTTTGCATGCTGATGCTAAACGCATGCGAAAACTCTTTGGATTCCATTAAACAAGTAACCTCCACAGAAGGAGATAAGCCTTATTCACGGTCTACGGGTGTTGACGTAATTTATAGTGACTCCGCCAAAGTAAAGTTGCACCTTACAGCGCCGTTGATGATTGACTTTGCCGACGCGAAAAAGCCTTACCGTGAAATGCCTAAAGGCGTCAAAGTAATTTTTTATGACGAAGATATGAGTGTAAAGGGCACTATTATATCAGATTATGGCATTATGCGGGAAAAGGAAAACATAATCGAGTGTCGCAAAAATGTAGTTGCAACTAATGCCCAGGGTGAGATATTTAAGTCTGATGAGCTGATCTACGATATCGGCCAAAAAAAGCTTTACTCAAGTAAATCAGTTCAGATTACCATGACCAATGGCAATGTAATGAACGGGACCGGGTTCACAAGTAACGAAACTTTATATCCCTGGCACATTGATGATTCAAAAGGAACATTTCATGTAACCGAAAATCAGGGGCAGATTGGTCAGTGAATTTGTTGATTAAACGAATAAGGGAGTGATTGATTGAGTGAACGATTAGGAAATGTACCTTGATTATCTGTTTAATCTTAATTTAACCAACTTAATCTAACTCAATCAACTACTCATAAATAACACAAATTTAGTATTATAGTATTTTACTAAAAATTGTATCTTGCGCCCTCTTTTTAACAGTATAAAATAATTTTATAAGTATATGGGTATAATGAGTTTTTTGCGCGAAAGGATGGGGAAAATTCTCGCATTTTTTATTGGCTTCGCGCTGCTTGCTTTTATTATTGGTGAAGTGGTACGGTCTGGCGGATCTTTTTTTAGAGATGACCGCAACGAATTAGGTGAAGTGGGCGGTGAAAAAATTGCTTATGATGAATTTGGGAAAAAAGTTGATCAAAACAGCGCCCAGTTTAAACAGCAATCAGGCCAAAGTAATTTAACACCTCAAATTACCAGCTATTTACAGGAAACTGCCTGGAACCAGATGGTTGCACAAAAAGTTCTTCAAAAAGAAGTAGACAGGCTTGGACTGGTTGTTGGTGATGATGAGATAAAATCAATGGTGAGCGGTGATCATCCCAATCCGCAGATAGTGCAGGCTTTTGGTGACCCTAAAACCGGGCAATTGGACAGAAACAGGCTAAATACATTTTTAAGTAACCTGAATACAGCCAAAGCTGATGATCCGCTGAAACAGCAATGGACAGATTTTGTGACACAAATGATCGATGCAAAACTATCTGAAAAGTATATATCTCTTGTAACTAACGGCTTATACGTTAATTCGCTCGAAGCTAAGGATGATTACGAAGCCAAAAATAAACTGGCTGATTTCAAATACACGTTACTTGAATATGCGTCAGTTCCTGATAATAAAATTACTATCACAAACGATGATTACCAGTCTTATTATGACGAGCATAAAAGCGAGTTTAAAAATAAGCAGGAATTAAGGACCTTTGATTATGTAAGCTTTAATGCTGCACCTTCAAAGGACGATACTGCTGCTATTAAAAAACAGGCTGATAAATTGGCGGTTGATTTTAAAGCAAGTACCGATGATTCAACCTTTGTACAACTCAATGCGGAGACTAAAACTCCTTTAACCTTTCAGCACAAGGGACGTCTTGATCCAAAGTTAGATTCAATAATGTTTGGTGCCGCTAAGGGATTCATTTATGGTCCATATGTATCAAACGGAAGTTTTAAAATAGCAAAGCTGGTTGATTCGCGTGTTGAACCCGATTCAGTAAAAGCGCGCCATATATTAATTGATGATAAAACCATCGGTGTTGACAAGGCGCTTGCTAAAGCTGATTCAATTAAAAAACAAATTGAAGGCGGGAAATCATTTGCCGATATGGCTAATATGTTTTCCATTGATAAAAACTCTGCCGTAAAGGGAGGTGATTTAGGAACATTTGCCCGTGGCGCAATGATCCCGGTATTTGAAGATGCCGTGTTTAGCGGTAAAAAAGGCGAAATAAAAATTGTGACTACGCAATATGGTGTCCATCTGATACAGATAGAAGATCAAAAAGGATCATCGAAGGTTGTAAAAGTAGGAATAGTTGATGTTCCTTTAAAGGCCAGCAGTGCAACACAAACAACGGTTTACAGTAAAGCGCAGGGATTTTTAGGCGCATTAACCAAAGATAATTTTGATGAGCAGGTAAAAAAAGAAGGGTTAAAAAAGAAAACAGCTGCAGATGTAAATGGTATAGCTGCAACATTACCCGGATTAGATAATGCTCGTGAACTTGTAAGATGGGCATTTAGCGCCGAAACAGGCGACTTTGCCGACAAGGTATATATTATTGGCGATCAATACGTAATAGCGCATTTGGTGCAGATTAAACCCATTGGGACATTATCGCTTGATGCTGTTAAAAAACAAATTGAGCCACTGGTTAAAAACCGGGTAAAAGGGAAATTATTATCTGATAAACTACAGGCTGCATTAAACGGATCTTCAAATATTGACCAGGTTGCGCAAAAGTCAGGTGGTAAGGTGCTTCCAATTCAAAATATTGTTTTTGCTAACCCGGTTATCCCTGGTTCTTCGGCAGAATACAAGGTGATAGGTGCCGTTTTTGGTTCGCAGCCTAATAAGCTTTCGAAACCGATTGAAGGACAACAGGGTGTTTATGTGTTTGTTTTGAACAGCTTCACAAACCCGGCACCGCTTACTAATGCAGTGAGAGAAAAACAACAATTAGGTCAGGCTATCCTTCAGCAGGCAGATGCTCAGATATTTGATGCGCTAAAAGATAAGGCGAATGTAAAAGATTACAGGGCCAAGTTCTTATAAGAGAAATAAAAGGTAATTTTGTATCCGGGTATAGCGTTATTGTCTGTACCCGGATTTTTTATTTTATAACGATGGAAATACAGGAAAATATTGTGAATAAGGTGGCGCAAAGTGGCCTGGCTACTTTGGATCCCGCTGCTTTTTACCCTGCCGGAGAGCGCATGGTTTATGATATAAAAGATAACCTGTTTATGGGCCTTATGCTAAAAGAAAAGGATTTCAGGGAATTTGTGAAAGGACATGACTGGACGCAATATACAGGTAAATATGTGGCAATAACCTGCACAGCCGATGCAATTGTACCGGCCTGGGCATATATGTTATTGGCAAATAAAATGGCGCCTTACGCCCTTGAGGTTGTTTTTGGGGATCAGGAGATCCTGGAAACAGTATTGTTTATAAAAAACATAGCTAAAATGGACATAGAACAATACCGCGATCAACGGATCGTTATTAAAGGCTGCGGGGATATACCTGTGCCGGTATCGGCGTATGTTGAACTTACAAAAAAGCTTACTCCGGTTGTAAAAAGCCTGATGTTTGGCGAACCGTGCTCTACTGTGCCTATTTATAAAAAGAAAGATTAAATGATTAAGTCAAAGCCTTGTATAAACAAACGTTTGAAATTTATAATTTTCCTAAGTCAGAACGCTATACAAATAAAGACAGATACCAAGGCTTAGACTGCAAATGAAGAAGCTTTTATTTACCACCTTTTTGTTAGCTGCAGTTTTTAACAGGTCTTTTGCACAGGAAATGACCAGCATTGAAGAGCCGGTTTTTAAAGTTGGCGAGCAGTTAAGCTACACCTTAAAATATGGCTTCTTTACAGCTGCGCAGGCTGATATACATGTTGAGGAAAGCGAAAAAAAGTTTAACGGACATCCGGCATTTCACATCATTGCCGACGGGAAAACTGCCGGCACATTTGATATTTTTTATAAAGTGCGCAATCGTTACGAAACCTATGTGGATGAAAAAACATTGCTGCCCTACTTTTATACCGAAAACCGCCACGAATCAAACTATAAGCATACTGATAATGTGACATTTAATCACCAGGATGATAAAATTACTGCTGCAAAGGGTGTATTTCCGTATAAAGGCAAAGTATTTGATTTTTTGTCGGCATATTATTTTTCCCGCAGCATCGATGTTTCAAAGATCCATATCGGCGAAAAGTTTGAGCTGCAATATTTTTTAGAAGATGGCATACATACCCTGGGGATTACTTATGCCGGAAAAGAAAGGGTGAATTGCGCCATGGGCAATTTTAATTGTTTAAAATTTAACCCTACAATTATACCCGGCCGCGTTTTCAGGAAAGACAGTAAATTATACCTTTGGATAACGGATGATAAAAACAGAATACCGGTTAAAGCTCATGTTGAGTTGGTTGTTGGTAGTGTAACCATGGATCTGACGGGAGCCAAAAATTTAAAATATCCTTTAAATCCCTTAAAAAAATAAATATGATAGAGGTGGGAAGTGTTTTACTGCATGAAGATGTAGTAAAGGAAAATTTTGTATGTAACTTAAATAAATGTAAAGGCGCCTGCTGTTTGGAAGGTGATTCTGGTGCGCCCCTGGATGCGAACGAACTGGATATACTGGATGAAATATATCCGAAAGTTAAACCATTTATGAACGCTAAGGGAATAGCAACTATTGAGAAGGTGGGTACTTATGTAAAGGATTTTGAAGGCGATTATACTACCCCTTGTGTAGATGTAAACAAGGAATGCGCCTATGTGATTTTTGAAAACGGCATTACCAAATGTGCCATTGAAAAAGCATATGAGCACGGAGCCATTAGCTGGAAAAAACCTATCTCATGCCATTTATATCCGATCCGCATTACAAAATATCCCGAATTTGATGTGCTGAACTATGATCGTTGGAGCATTTGCAGCCCCGCGTGTTCTTTTGGCGATGAGCTTAAGGTGCGCGTGTATGAATTTTTAAAGGCACCTTTAATCCGCAAGTACGGTGAAGAATGGTATCAGGAACTGGAAGAGCAACTGACGGATATTTAGCACGTTAACTGCATTTTGATTATACCGATGCGTCTTTTACAATTAAATTGGATAATATTGTAAATTAATCAGTGCTTGTTGATATAATCTATGAAAATTGCTTTAATAACAGGTATTACCGGTCAGGATGGTGCATATTTAGCAGAATTTTTGCTGAAAAAAGGATATGAAGTTCATGGCATAAAACGCAGGTCTTCATTATTTAATACCGATCGCATAGATCATCTTTATCATGATCCGCATGATCCGGATGTGAAATTTAAATTGCATTACGGCGACCTTACCGATTCTACCAACCTGATAAGGCTTATACAGGAAGTTCAGCCTGACGAGATCTATAATTTAGCAGCACAAAGCCATGTAAAGGTTAGTTTTGATACCCCCGAGTACACCGCTAATGCCGATGGTATTGGTACTTTAAGGATATTAGAGGCGGTGCGGCTATTAGGATTAACCAAAAAGACCCGGATCTACCAGGCATCCACATCCGAACTATATGGGTTGGTTCAGGCAGTTCCTCAAAGTGAAACTACTCCGTTTTATCCAAGGTCACCATATGCGGTGGCTAAACTATACGGTTACTGGATAATTGTAAACTATCGCGAAGCTTATAATATGTATGCCTGTAATGGTATATTGTTTAATCATGAAAGTCCGATAAGGGGCGAAACTTTTGTAACCCGTAAAATTACCCGTGCAGCTTCAAAAATAGCTATGGCTTTACAGGATTGTTTGTATGTGGGCAATCTGTCAGCTCAGCGCGATTGGGGCCATGCAAAGGATTATATTGAGGCTATGTGGCTGATGTTGCAGCAGGATAAGCCCGAAGACTTTGTGATTGCTACCGGAGTAACAACTACTGTTAGGGAGTTTATTAAAATGGCGTTCAACGAGCTTGGAATAGAAGTTGAATTTAGCGGAAAAGACGAAAACGAACGAGGGGTGATTATCGATATTGATGAGGAGAAGTTTGAGCAGTTAGGTTTAAACGCGGATGCTTTAAAATTTGGGCAAACTGTAGTGAAAGTGGATTCAAAATATTTTAGGCCGACGGAAGTAGACCTGTTAATAGGAGATCCGGCAAAAGCGAAAGAAAAATTAGGATGGGTGCCCAAGTATAACCTGCAGGCTTTGGTGAGTGATATGATGCAATCAGATCTGCATATGGTAAAAAAGGACGATTATTTAAAAAAGGGGGGCTTTAAAACCCTTAATTATTTTGAATAATAAACATAATTGCGTTTAAATATGAAGAAAGTTTTTACCATTATATTATTATCGTTTTCAATAGTTAGCATTGCTAATGCTCAGTCAGAATATCAGCCTTATTCATACCAGTTTTATCAAAAACTTAACGAGGATGTTTATTCAACAAGCACCCGGGAGCATACCGCTATAAAACCCTATTTTGTAGACGATTCCCTGCTAAGGCATCACCATGATTCTTTGATGAATTATGGATCAGATGGTAAGCAGCACAGCTGGGGATATCGCAAATTATTTAACGAGCATTTAATTGACATTCGTAAACCGGGCTCAACTTTTTATGCTGATCTTTTGCCTGATTTTGGCGTAGGCAGAGATTTTTCGGGCAAAGAAAATACCAGTATTACCTCATTGGGCGCACAGGTTGGCGGTACGGTGGGCAATAAAATTTATTATAACATCAGCGGCTACCAAAGCAGTGCTGTTGAACCCTTGTACGTTTCAAACTATATAAATCAGGTTGGAATAATACCGGGGCAGGCATATGCTAAAACTTACAGCACAAACGGGTACGATTGGTCGTACGTTACAGCAGTTTTATCCTATACTCCTTCAAAATATTTAAATATCACAGCAGGCCGGGATAAAACTTTTATAGGTGATGGTTACCGTTCCGAGTTGTTATCAGATTATGCCTCTCCTTATCCATTTGCCAAACTAACGGCAACCTTAGGAAATGTAAGGTACATGGTGATATACGCCTATATGAACGACCCGGTAGCTACCTCGAATGCAGCTGACAATGTTTACAGAAAGAAATTTGCAGTTTTTCATTACCTGGATTGGAATATAAGCAACAGGCTAACCTTTGGCTTTTTCGATTCTTTAATTGGATATACGGTGGATGACAAGGGGACAAAACGGCCTTTTGATTTCAGCCTGATCAATCCACTTATATTTTTACGAACAGTAGATGCCTCAAATGGTTCACCCGACAATGCCTTAATTGGTCTTACAGGAAAATATAAGATCAATGATTTTATTACTGCGTACGGACAATTCGCACTGGATGAATTTCAATCAGCTCAATTTTTCTCCAATACCGGCAGTTCCCGTAATAAATATGGCTGGCAATTGGGATTCCGGGGTTCCCAAATGTTTAATGTAAAAGGTTTGAACTACCTTTTAGAATATAATACTGCCAAGCCTTATACTTATTCCGAGCATTCATATATCGAAAATTATTCAGACAACGGCGAACCTCTGGCGCATCCATGGGGCGCAAATTTCAGGGAATTGGTTGGCTTGCTTAATTATTCTTACAAAAGGTTTGACTTTAGTGGTGAAGCTGATCTGGGGCGGTATGGCTATGATCTTAACGGCTTAAACTACGGAAAGGATATTTTTGAACTTTACACACAGGCGGCTAAGTTTATCGGGAATTATACAGGGCAGGGAATAACTACAAACCTGGTTTATTTAGAAGGAAAAGTAGCATACGTACTGAATCCTAAATATAACTTAAGAATTGAGTTAGGTGCTATTTACAGAACTGAAGATAATAGCCTTTATAAAGACAAAACCACGTTATTTACCATCGGTCTCAGAAGTTCCTTCCGGAATTTGTATTCGGATATTACGGGTTACCAGGCCCATAAATAATAGGGCACATTGTAACCGTGCAGATGTGTTGTATATCATCTGCTCATTACGAAGCTATAGTATGCTTATTCTCCTTGATGCCTAATTTTTTAACCTGTGCGGCAATGCTCTTTGCATCGTAACCACAATCGGCCCAAAGTTCGGGCTGTTCTCCGTGCTCTATTATTATATCAGGTATGCCCAAACGTACAATCTGCACGCTATAGTTATTATCAGCCATAAATTCCAGTACAGCACTGCCCATCCCGCCTTCCAAACAACCGTCTTCTACGGTAATAACCTTTTTGTATTTTTTAAAAACATCATGTAACAAAGCTTCATCTAAAGGCTTCACAAAACGCAGATCGTAATGGGCCGGATACAATCCTTCCGAATTTAACTCGGCAGTCGCTTTTACAACCTCGTTACCAATATGACCTATGGATAAGATGGCAATTTCTTCGCCGTCACATATTTTTCGCCCTTTGCCAACTTTAATTGGTTTTAAAGGCCGCTGCCAGTCAACCATAACACCGTTGCCGCGTGGGTATCTGATAACAAAAGGCCCCATATCGTCCTGTTGGGCGGTAAACATCAGGTTTCTAAGCTCCTCTTCATTCATAGGTGCCGAAACCGTCATATTAGGAATGCAGCGCATATAAGCCAGGTCATAAGCTCCGTGGTGCGTCGGCCCATCGGCACCTGCAATGCCGGCCCTGTCAAGGCAAAATACAACATTCAAATTTTGTATGGCCACATCATGTATAACCTGGTCATAGGCCCTTTGCATAAAGCTGGAGTAAATATTGCAAAAAGGTATCAATCCCTGGCTGGCCAACCCTGCCGAAAATGTAACAGCATGCTGCTCGGCTATGCCTACGTCAAAGGCACGGTTGGGCATTGCCTTCATCATCAGGTTAAGTGAGCATCCCGACGGCATGGCAGGGGTTATTCCCATTATTTTGGGGTTCTGCTCTGCCAGCTCTATTATCGTATGCCCAAATACATCCTGGTATTTTGGGGGTTGTGGTTTGTCGTGCTTTGTTTTTTTTATTTCGCCGGTTATTTTATCAAATAATCCCGGAGCATGCCACTTGGTTTGGTCTTTTTCTGCTAATGCATAGCCTTTGCCCTTTACAGTTATACAATGCAGTAGCTTCGGCCCGGGTATATCCCGTAGATCACGCAGTACGCGTACCAGGTGTTCTACATCATGCCCGTCTATCGGCCCAAAATACCTGAATTTTAGCGCCTCGAAAAAGTTGCTCTTTTTAAGTAAAGTACCTTTTATGCTTTTTTCAAGTTTTTGAGCAATTTTAAAAGCGTCAGGCCCAATGGCTGATATTTTAGCCAATATATGTGCAATATCGTCCCGGAAGCGGTTGTAAGGTTTTGAGGTAGTAATATCAGTTAAATATTCCTTCAAAGCGCCTACATTTGGGTCGATAGACATGTTGTTGTCATTCAATATAACAAGCAGGTTTGAGTTTTCGATCCCTGCGTGATTAAGGGCCTCAAAGGCTATGCCTGCTGTCATGGCGCCATCGCCAATTACAGCCACATGCTGCCGGTCGGTTTCGCCTTTATACTGAGAGGCTACGGCCATACCCAATGCTGCGGAAATTGAAGTAGATGAGTGGCCAACGCCAAAAGTATCATATTCGCTTTCTGAACGTTTTGGGAAACCGCTCATTCCTTTATAGATCCTGTTTGTATGGAAAGTATCACGCCGCCCGGTAAGTATTTTATGGCCGTAAGCCTGATGCCCTACATCCCATACCAGTTGATCATAGGGCGTGTTTAATACATATTGTAAGGCCACGGTTAGCTCAACAACGCCTAAGCTTGCAGCAAAATGCCCGCCATTTACCGATACCACATCAATTATATACTGACGAAGTTCCTGGCAAACCTGTTTAAGATCGTCAACGTCAAGCTCCTTTAAATCAGAGGGATAATTTATGGTTTCCAATAATTTCCCGGCGGGTACCTTCATGGATATTAAAAAGATTATTTAACTTACAAAGTAAGACATTTTTATAACAAAAAACAGGATAAATGTTCCCGAATAATTTATTGAATTGTTCACAAAGGCTGAGTTCATAATTCGGGTAAATCAAAATTCATTTAAATTTCCACATTTACAATGCTTTAACCTTTTTAACTTTATTTTTGGGTTCCATGACCGAAGAAAGCTTTGAAATAAAATTACCCCAGTTTGAAGGCCCCTTCGACCTGCTGCTTTTTTTTATTGAACGCGACGAACTGGAAATACATGACATCCCTATTGCCCGTATTACCGATGACTTTTTAAATTACATACATCAAATGGCCATCCTCAATATGGAGATAGCCAGCGAATTTATTTTTGTTGCCGCTACCCTTATGCGTATTAAGGCCAAAATGCTGCTGCCGCGATACGAAGCGGAGGATACGGGTGATCAAACAGACACGAAAGAAGATTTGATCAGAAAGCTGATTGAGTATAAAAAATTCAAGGAAATTTGCGAGGAGCTTCATCCTTTTGAAGATGAACGTTTTAAGCAGGAAAAGCGCGGGAATATAATGTTTGATATAGAGCAGGCAGAAACAGCTGCTGTTCCGGGCGAGGAGTTGTCTGAAATTAATTTATACAAATTAATGGTGGTTTATGACAGGTTAATGAAACGCTGCCTGAACCGGAGTGAAGAAGTAACACATACCGTTATCCAGTATCCATACACTATTGAACAGCAAAAAAAAGCGATCGAAAATTTGTTAAAGATCAACAAAATGATGGATTTTAAAGCCATTGCCAGCCATTCAGAAAACAAGGTGCATTTTGTATATAACTTTTTAGCCGTGCTCGAAATGTTGCAGCAGGAATTAATTGATATACAGGTTGGCTTGGGGTATAATAATTTTTGGATATCGGGTAGGGAGATTAGTGGTTAGAGACTGGCGATTAGTGACTGGTAAAGAATATAGGGTAACTAACCTATAAGTTCCACCAAAATCTCAGGTTTCTCTCTAAAAATTAATATCTAATCTTCAAACTCTAACCTCTAATCTCTTTTTATTACCTTAGCGCCGTTTTTAAATATCACATGAAAAGAGACAAATTAATTTTTAAGCTATTAGATGAAGAGGAGCAACGCCAGGAAGAAGGTATTGAACTTATTGCATCTGAAAATTTTGTAAGCAAGCAGGTTATGGAAGCCGCAGGATCTGTAGCCACCAATAAATATGCCGAAGGATTACCGGGAAAGCGCTATTACGGCGGTTGCCAGGTGGTAGACGAAATTGAAACGATAGCTATTGAACGTGCGAAGCAGCTGTTTAATGCCGAATGGGCAAATGTGCAGCCACACTCTGGCGCCCAGGCCAATGCGGCGGTTATGCTTGCGGTATTGCAGCCGGGCGATAAAATTTTAGGTTTTGATCTTTCTCATGGCGGCCATTTAACCCATGGCTCCCCGGTGAATTTTTCGGGTAAATTATATCAGCCGCATTTTTATGGGGTTAAAAAAGAAACAGGTTTGGTTGATTATGACCAGCTTAAAGCAGTGGCGCTTAAAGAAAAACCAAAATTAATTATTTGCGGTGCATCGGCATACTCACGCGATTGGGATTATGAATTTATCCGTAAAGTGGCTGATGAGGTTGGTGCTTTGGTATTGGCGGATATCTCGCATCCGGCGGGCCTGATTGCCAGGGGTTTGTTGAAAGATCCACTTCCGCATTGTCATATTGTTACTACTACAACGCATAAAACCTTGCGCGGCCCGCGTGGAGGGATGATATTGTTAGGGAAAGATTTTGAAAACCCATGGGGCTTAAAAACGCCAAAAGGCGAAGTGAAAATGATGTCATCCTTATTGGATATGGCTGTTTTCCCGGGTACGCAAGGCGGTCCATTGGAACATATTATTGCAGCAAAGGCAATAGCGTTTGGTGAGGCTTTGTCTGATGGTTATATGAAATATATTTTACAGGTTAAGAAAAATGCGGCAGCTATGGCTGAAGCATTAACTAACCGTGGTTATGAAATAGTTTCGGGCGGAACAGATAATCATTTAATACTGATAGACCTGCGCAATAAAAACATCACCGGAAAGGCAGCTGAAAACGCATTAGTAGCTGCGGAGATCACAGTAAATAAAAATATGGTGCCCTATGATGATAAATCACCGTTTGTTACCTCAGGCATCCGTGTGGGTACATCAGCCATAACTACAAGGGGGATGAAGGAAAAGCACATGGAGGAAATTGTAGAATTAATAGATTTAGTGATCAATGATCCAGACAATGAACATTCGTTGAAAAAGGTTAAAAAACGGGTTCATAAGCTCATGCACGATTTTCCGTTATACCGCGAAAAAGATCTTGACTAAGATAGATTTGGTTGATTATGTTATGATAGAGTTAAGTTTTTTAACTTAATCAACTACTTACATAATCAACCACTCACCAATTAGCTTTCATACAACCTTTTTTTGTTTTTAACGTTTAACGAAGCTGATTAATTTAAAAAATTGGAAACCGAATTGAAAATAAACATCCTTGTTGTTGATGATAACCATATAAACAGGTTACTATTAAACAAGGTGATATCAAAATGGGGTGCAACCGCAGATTTTGCCGAAAACGGATTAGAGGCTGTTGAGAAGGTGACAACTAACCGCAACTATGATGTGGTATTGATGGATGTTTATATGCCCGAAATGGGCGGTATTGAGGCCACACAAGCAATCCGGGCTATTAATGAGCCATACTTTCAGCAGCTGCCAATCATTGCCCTTACTGGTTCAGTATTCAGCAGCGAACGCGACCAGATTGTGGAAGCCGGCATGAATGATTATATCTTAAAACCTTTTGATCCTAAAGGTTTATTTGATAAGCTCAGCGTTTATCAGAAAGTTAATTAGATGTGCAATTGCTAAATCAGCGATCTTTATTCTGCGTAAGCAATAGTAGCTATACTCAACTTTAATCCCTCAATTTTTAATAGTTGCGTACCGCAAGCTTCCAGTGTTGAGCCTGTTGTTATAATATCGTCAACCAGTAAAACGTGTTTATTCACCAGTTTTTCGGGGTTTTTAATAATAAACACTTCCTGCATATTCTCAAACCGGGCAAAACGCGATCTATGGGTTTGTGTTTCAGTGGCAATCACCCTTACCAGGTTATTTTCCTCAACTGGGGCTTTTAATTTATCTGACAAGCCTTCAGCGAAACAAGCGCTTTGATTATATCCGCGTTGTTGCATCCTTTTTTTATGTAAGGGTACCGGGATTATAACGTCGATAGTTTTAAACACATCATTTTTAATTAACTGTTCGCCGGCAATTCTTCCAAGTAAGTTTCCAATTTGCTTTACACCCTTATATTTAAACCGGTGCATTAAGTTCTGAATTTTACCGCCTTTTGTAAAATAATAAAGCGCATAAGCCCCCTCCAGTTGAATTTTGCCCCAAAACTGCCTCGCAACTATATTATCAGCCTGTAAATGAAAATTTGTAAAGGGTAAATTATACCTGCAATCGGTACATATTAAATGCTCATTGACTACCAGGCTTTCCTTGCATGCAGCGCAAAGTTCAGGAAACAATAAAGAAACAAAATCAGCTAAATAACCCTGTTGGAGTTTCATGTTTATCAATGTAGACTTATATAAGATATAAGAGTCAAGTATAAGGTATAAGAGTCAGGAAATCAAGAATCAAGAATCAGGATGAAAAAAAGGTAGTGGTGATTTGTCTTCTATTCCTTCTCTTGATTCCTGACTATCGATTTCTTGGCTCTTAATATCGGCTCTCAAGAAGCTTTTGCTTCCTCTTTTATTGCCAGCTGCCCGCAGGCGGCATCAATATCTTTACCGCGGCTGCGGCGTAAATTGGTGGTAATGTCCTGTTTGCGTAAATAATCGGCAAATGCTTCAATTTTATCTTCACCTGCATTAATGAAACTCGCAAATGCTATAGGATTATATTCAATTATATTTACTTTGCAGGGCAGGTGTTTGCAAAACCTGGCTAATTCCATTGCATCCTGCAGCGTGTCATTAAAACCATCAAAAACAATATACTCGTAAGTTACCGGGTTTTTGGTTTTGGCGTAGTAATATTTTAAGGCTTCGGCAAGTGCCTTTAAGGAGTTTTGCTCATTAATAGGCATAATGGTATTCCGCTTTTCGTCATTTGCGGCATGTAATGATAAAGCAAGATTAAATTTCACCTGGTCATCTCCCAGCTTTTTAATCATTTTAGCAATACCGGCTGTAGATACAGTAATGCGTTTGGATGCCATGTTCAACCCGTCTTCCGAAGTGATCTTTTCAATCGACTCCAAAACATTCTTGTAATTCAGCAATGGTTCGCCCATGCCCATATATACAATATTTGATAAGGGAATGCCGTAATTTTCGCGCGATTGTTTATCAATCAGCACCACCTGGTCATATATTTCGTCAGGGTTTAAATTCCTTTTGCGCTCCATATAACCCGTTGCACAAAATTTACAGGTTAGGCTGCAACCTACCTGTGACGATACACAAGCAGTCATTCGATCAGAAGTTGGAATTAAAACGCCTTCAATTAAGTGACTATCGTGTAAAATAAAAGAATTTTTTATAGTTTTATCCGCGCTGAACTGTGAGTTGTGTATTTTAACATTGTTTATGATAAAATGCGCATCAAGTTTGGTACGAAGTTCTTTTGAAATATTACTCATCTCGTTGAAAGAAAAGCAAGATTTTTTCCAAAGCCACTCGTAAACTTGTTTTGCCCTGAAACTTTTTTCCTCCATTTGGATAAAATGTTCCTGCAAGGCTTCAAGGCTAAGGCTACGGATATCGATTTTATCTTTGGTATGATTCACCTTGCAAAGGTACGAAATAAAAAAAACTATCGTTTTTAATCGAATTCTTTTTACTATTTAAAAACAATACCTAAAAGTTAAGTGTAATTAATATTTAATTGGATTGTTAAAAACCGTCACGAGAAGTGTTATCAATACATGAATGAAAAGTTTTAGAGCCGATTACGTTTTCCCTGTTAGTGCCGATCCAATTAAAAACGGAATAGTAACCATCGATGATGATGGCAGGATTATATCCGTTACTGATCAAAATACAACATTGCCGGATGTTCCGATTGAACAGCTGAATGGCATTATCTGCCCCGGTTTTATTAATACGCACTGCCACCTCGAGCTTTCGCACCTTAAAGATAAAGTTAAACAGCGAACAGGCCTGGTTAATTTTATTATTGATATTCAAAAAACACGGGGTGCGGATACCAAACAGGTTATGGAGGCCGCTATAAATGCTGATAAGGAAATGTACGAAAATGGTATTGTTGCTGTAGGCGATATTTCAAATACCAATATCAGTGTTTCTATCAAAGCTTCAAGTAAGCTGTATTACCACAGTTTTATTGAAACTTTTGGCTTTTTGCCTTCACAGGCTGCTGAAACTTTTAATAAGGCGCTCGCTTTATTAAACGAGTATAAACCGCAACCCTGTTCAATAACTCCTCATGCACCCTATTCGGTATCAAAAGAGTTATTTAAACTCATCTATAAACACTGTGATGATGGCCATAACCTGCTCAGTATCCATAACCAGGAATGCGACGATGAGAATAAATTTTTCAGGTACAAATTAGGAAGCTTTAACGATCTGTACGCTTCTTTCGGAATTGATATTTCGTACTTTAAGCCGCAGGCGCGCAACTCCCTGCAATCAATCATTCCTTTGTTGTCCTCAAAACAAGAAATTTTGCTGGTACATAATACCTGTACTAATTTAAAAGATATATATTTTTTAAAGCGTTTTGATCGTAAGGTAAATTTTTGTTTTTGCCCTAACGCAAACTTGTACATTGAGAACAAACTGCCTAAAATAGAGCTTTTTATTGGTCAGGGCTATAATATAACACTCGGTACCGATAGTTTGGCTTCTAATAGCAAACTGTGTATTTTAAGTGAGATGCGTACCATACAAGAAAGAATCCCTGCAATAAGCACCGCTCAATTAATTGAGTGGGGCACTATTAACGGGGCTATGTTTTTAGGGATTGATGATGATAAAGGGACGCTGGACGTGGGCAAAAAGCCGGGTTTAAATTTAATAACCGGCTTGGACGGGTTAAAGATCACGCCGGATACTAAAGTTAAAAGGTTGATTTAATATTGTTGGGAATGTTTGTAAGGTTAAATGTTGTAGCGTTAAAACTTATAGCTTTACAATTAAAGAAGTGGTATAAACCATCCGGGTATCTGCAATAAATGATAAAACATATAGAAATAGTGGTAAAAGGTAAGGTACAAGGAGTATCTTACCGGGCGGCAACCAAAGCCGTGGCAGATCAGCTTGGAGTTAAAGGAACCATTAAAAACGAACCTAACGGCGATGTCGCTATCGTTGCTGAAGCGGATGATATATCGCTTGAGATGTTTATGGACTGGTGTAATGAAGGGCCCCAGGGCGCTGTTGTAACTTCTGTTGAAAGTTTTGAAGGCGAATTGAAAAACTATCGTAATTTTGAAATCGTAAAAAAGAGTTTATAGCTGTTATAAACTTAAATATCAATTTGCTTTATATCATCATTGTCAACCGCTAAAAAATTCGCCGGACAAACAGCCTTATATGGTTTAAGCACAATCGTGCAGCGTTTGCTGAGTTCTTTACTTACACCTCTCTATACTTCGGCATACAAACCTTCAGTATATGGTATTTTCAGTACCATGTTTAGCTATGCTTCTATACTTAATGCCATACTGGCATTTGGCATGGAAACAACATTTTTCAGGTATCTTAATAAGGCCGGTGGTAACAAAAAGCAGGTTTATAATAACGGCTTTTGGGTGGTATTCATGCTGTCGGTTTTGTTTTTGCTTTTTACGCTGCCATTTACAAATAATATTGCAGGCCTTATAAAAATAGGTAAAAACACCCCCCAGCATGAGTTTCAATTGTATATCCGCTATTTTATTGGAATCCTGGTTATAGATGCTTGGTGCGTTATTCCATTTGCTAAATTGCGCGCAGACGGCCGGCCGGTACAATACGGCGTAATTAAGCTGATAAATATTTTTGTGATGGTTGTACTAAACCTCATTTTTATATTCGGAATACCCTTTTGGATTGCGCATAACCTGCCAGGCGCCGTATGGTTTAAGCAATGGTATGTACATGGCTATATAGCTTATGTTTTTTTATCAAATCTTGTTGCAAGCTTTATTACACTTTTATTTTTATTGCCGCAGTTATTTGAATTGCGTTTCACTTTTGATAGGCCAATGTTTAAAGATATGCTCATTTATAGCTGGCCCATTCTGATAGCTAATCTTTCCTACATTATTAATGAAAACCTCGATAAACTATTGCTTGGTAAATTGCTCCCTGCTAACATAAGCGAGCACGAAGTTGGCGTTTACTCGGCATGTGCCAAAATATCTATTTTCCTCAGCATATTTATACAGGCATTCCGTTTGGGTGCCGAGCCTTTTTTCTTCAGTCATGCTAAAAACAAAAATGCCAAACAAACGTACGCCCGCATTATGGACTATTTTGTGATTACCGTGTGTTTGATTTTTTTAGGTGTGATAGCAAACATCCAGGTGTTAAAATATTATGTTAATGATAAATCATATTGGGTAGGGCTCGATGTAGTACCGCCACTGCTTTTTGGTTATGTAAGCCTTGGTATCTATATGAATCTGTCCGTATGGTACAAACTGTCTGATCAAACCAAATATGGCTTGTATATCTCCGGTGTAGGTGCTATCCTTACCATCGTTTTAAATGTGCTGTTTATCCCTAAATACAGTTATATGGCATCGGCGTGGATTTCATTGATCGCCTATGCTACCATGATGGTATTATCATACATCTGGGGGCAAAAGAACTATCCAATTCCATATAATTTAAAAAAGAACCTTGCTTATATTATTATTTCAATTGTACTCGTTTATTTATCATTCAGTGTATTTAAACGTAATATATTTTTAGGTAACCTGCTGCTGTTGTTATTTGCTGCCGGTGTTATTTATTTTGAAGGGAAAGATTTAAAAGCTATATTTAGTAAGCGATGAACATAAAGATTATTAACCGCTCAAAAAACAGTTTACCGGCTTATGAAACGCTGCATGCCGCCGGTATGGACCTCAGGGCCGATCTGGAAGAAACACTTTCTCTTAAACCAATGGAACGTAAACTTGTTCCAACGGGGTTACATATTGAATTGCCTGAAGGGTTTGAAGCGCAGATCCGGCCCAGGAGCGGTCTGGCATTTAAACATGGTATTGGCATAGTAAATTCACCGGGAACTATTGATGCCGATTACCGGGGAGAGATTAAAGTATTGCTCATTAATTTTTCTGACCAGGTATTTGAGATCAATACCGGCGACAGGATAGCTCAAATGGTAATTGCCCGGCACGAAAAAATAAACTGGGATGAAGTGGAGGTTTTGACTGAAACTTTGAGGGGCGTTGGTGGTTATGGACATACAGGGTTAAGTTGATTTTAAAGGAGCTTACAAAGAAATAGCTGGTCTTAAAGCTGATAAATATATGATAGAACAAGGGCTGAGATATAGCACAATAAAAGCAAACAGGGGTGTTAAAATTACTTGTACTGCCTTGGTTATTGCCTGTTTTTTCTTTTTTCAACAGCCGGTTTTCGCTCAAAGTCCCAAAAAAAGTAATGGAATTGCAATTGGAGCCACAAGGCCGATGACCAATTCGGATAGCGCCATGGTAAAAAGCCTTTTCTTTGCTGCCCTGCGGGAAAAAATGAGCGAAAATCCTTCTTCAGCTGCCGAATTGTTTAGCAAAATAATACAGATTGATCCTGCTAATGATGCTTCAATGTATGAGCTTGCTAATCTTAAAAGATTAAAAAACAATTATAACGAAGCACAGCAATTATTAGAAAAAGCTGTTACAATCAAACCGGATAATGAGTGGTACTGGTTAGCGCTGGCCGACTGCTATGAAAAAAGCAATGATCTGGCTAAGCTTGAAACGGTGTTTAATGAATTAATAAGGATTAACCCAAACAGGCCCGACTATTTTTTTGATAAAGCCAATGCTTATTACCAGCAAAAAAAATATGATGCCGCTTTGCAGGCGTATGACCAGCTGGAACAATTAACCGGCCCAAGTGACGATCTGCTTGCCAACCGGCAGAAAGTGTATCTTAAACAGGGGAAAGTTGATCTGGCTGCCCAACAACTCGAAAAAATGATATTGGCCAATCCGTCGCAGATAAGATATTATTTGTTCCTGTCTGAACTCTATAACGCCAACAATTTTAGCGATAAGGCGCTCAAAGTATTGCTTAATGCCGAAAAAATCAATGCGAATAATGGCCTGGTTCACCTTGCTTTGGCGGACATTTACAGGGATAAAAAAAATTACGAAGCTTGTTTCAGCGAACTTAAATTAGCCTTTGCCGTACCTGAGCTGGATATAGACCAGAAAATAAAAATCATTTTAGGCTATCTGCCAAAATTTCCAGACCCGGATGCGAAAGCCAGCGCGCTCGAATTAAGCAGGATCCTTACAGTTGCGCACCCAGGCGATTCTAAAGCTTATGCAGTTTACGGCGATATGCTGCTTCAAAATAACAAACTTAAAGAGGCTAAGGAGGCATACCAAAAATCGGTTACGCTAAATAACCAGGTGTATGAGGTGCAGGAACAGGTTGTACGCATTGAGTTGGGCGAAAACGATTTAAATAGCGCTATTAAAGATGGGGAGAGCTCATTGTCGCTTTTTCCGAACCAGGCCTGGATGAATTATCTGGTGGGGGTTGCCTGGCTCCAAAAAAAGGACGTCAATAAAGCCTTGGGATATATTAAAAATGCAGCATCATTAGAGACTCAGGATAAGGAGTTACTTTCGCAAAGCTATTCTTCATTGGGCGATTGCTACCATGATCTGAAAGATAACAAAAGCGCAGATAACGCTTATGATAAGGCGTTAGGCTATAATCCCGATAATGTTTATACGCTAAACAATTATGCTTATTATTTATCGTTAAGGGGTGAGCAATTGGATAAAGCTGCAAGAATGTCAAAACACTCGAATGATTTGCAACCCAATAATGCTTCATTTGAAGATACTTATGCATGGATCCTTTTCAAACAAAAGGACTATGCCAATGCAAAACAATGGATAGAAAAAGCAATAGCTGATGATAAGGATAACAGCGCGGTAAAATCTGAACATTACGGGGATATCATGTTTTACCTGGGTAATGTGGATGCCGCTGTTGAGAACTGGAAAAAAGCCAAAGCACATGGGGATCAGTCGCCCGCTTTAGAAAGAAAAATAAATGAGAGGAAATACACAGAATAAAGGTTTGCATAGCAGTGCAGTTAAATGCATTGGATATATAAGGTTATTTACAATTGGCTGCTTATTGCTGATTGTGAGTTGTAAAGCAAAGAAACAACTTGTTGTCAGAACGGCTACTCCGGAGATTTCGGCTAAGACGGCCGATAGCAAAATGCTTAAATTAAATGCAATCCGGTCAGCGCAAACAGTTTTTTCTACATTCTCTGGTAAAGCGCATACTAAACTTGATATTAACGGAGATAGCAATGATGTTACCCTGAATATCCGCATAAAGCGCGATAAAAAAATATGGGTTTCTATTACTGCAATAGCAGGTATTGAGGTTGCGCGCGCTTTAATTACTCCAGATAGTATTATGCTCATTAACCGCCTGCAAAGCCTTTATGTAAAGCAACCTTTTAGTTATATCAATAAATTTGCCGGCAACCAGGTAAATTATAAAACATTGGAGTCATTGCTGGTTGGCAATGCTATACCCGAACTGTTAAATGAAAAAGCCGATCTGCTTACAGGTACTAATAATACTACGTTAACCGGTAACCTGCAAAACGTGGTTTATAAAATTATTTTAGGCGCTGATATGAAGGCAGATCAAACAAACCTCGACAATCAAAGTGCCGGTCAGTCGCTTCAAGTGATCAACCATTCTTTTATTCAGCAAAGCAACAAGGTGGTGCCGGCACAAATAGATATGTCATCCATAGTAAAAGATAAAAAAATACTGGTTAATTTGCACTACAGTAAAGTAGACTTTGACCAGGCGCTTGAATTTCCGTTTAATATTCCTTCAAGGTATACGCCTGCCAGTTTATAAAAACCGATATAAGAAAAATGTAAAGGGATAATCCCCTTTAAACAGCCAGGTAAAACGGGCAATATATAAGAATGAGATTTTTAAAAATATTATTTTTTTTAATATGTGTATTTGCTGCCCTTAATGTGCATGCACAAAGCAGCGCGGAATTAAAACACCAGCGGGAAATTTTAACACAGCAGCTGGAAGAGCTCAACCACGAATACCAGCAAACAGTAAGCAGCAAGAAGGCTACCTTAAAACAACTCAATTTATTAAAACAGCAGATAAACCTGAGGGAAGAAAAGATCAATAACATAAATTCGGAGGTAAGAAACCTGGATAACCAGATCTCTGAAAGCAATCATGTGGTACATAACCTGCAAAGCCAGTTAGATCAGCTAAAAAAAGAGTATGCAGCAATGGTGCTTTTTACCTACCGCAATCAAAGTGCGTATAATAAGCTGATGTTTATTTTTGCATCAAAAGACTTTAACCAGGCTTACAAACGTTTAAAATATTTACAGCAGATAGGTACTTACCGCGAGCGACAAGCCAATTATATACAGGAAACTCAAACAGAGTTACACGTTAAGATAAAGGAACTCGACAAAAATAAAAAAGAAAAAAACAATTTGCTGGCTGATCAGGAAAAAGAAAAGGCCACACTGGGTGTTGAAAAAAACAACCAGGTGCAGGTGGTAGCGGATCTTTCAAAACATGAAGGTTTATTAAAGCAGCAGCAGCAGGATGTTCAAAGAAAGATAAGCAAAACAAATAAAGAAATAAATGCAGCAATACAAAGAGAAATTGCGGAAGCGAGGCGCAGGGCCGAGGAGCAAGCCAGGGCCGAAGAACGGGCTGCAGCAGCAAGGGCAAAAGCTGAAAACAAAGAGGTTGTTGCTCCAAAAATAAAAACGATAACAAAAAACTCAACTACCAGCGAGGTGTTAAATGCTACGCCGGAAGCAGCCAGGTTATCCAGCGATTTTTTAGAAAACAGGGGAGCTTTACCATGGCCGGTTACAAACGGGAGCGTTAAACAAGGTTTTGGTATTTATTATGATAGCGAAGGTATAAAAAATGAAAGTTACGGCTGGGATATAAAAACAAACTCCGGCGCTTCAGTACGTACAGTGTTCCAGGGAGATGTGGCAAGTGTTTCAAATATAAGTGGCACATATTTGGTGGTTATAAAGCACGGTGAGTATTTCACAGCTTACTCAAACCTTCGTTCTTATAATGTAAAAGTAGGGCAAAAAGTAAGCACCAAGCAAGTAATTGGAACGGTAGCTACTGATTCAACAACCGGAGAGGCAATAGTTACCTTTGATTTGTACAAGGGAAAAACTCCGGTTAACCCTAAAATTTGGCTTGCGCCAAATTAGTTTTTAAACTATATAATATTAAAATTGTCTATATTTGTAAATTCAACTTTAAAAAGATGCATTATTCTGTTCTTTTATTTTTAAGCAATCTTTTTTCGTCGGACATGATAATTATCATTTTTGTCGCCTTATTGTTATTTGGCGGCGAAAAACTTCCGGAAATTGCGCGCGGACTGGGAAAAGGGATACGTGATTTCAAAGACGCATCAGAAGGTGTGAAACGTGAAATCAATGAACAAATAAATAATTATGAGCGAAAGGTTGACGATAAAAAAGCTGAAGAAGCCATAGTTGCCAACCAGCAAACCGCTCAAAGTGAGTTGCCGGAGCACACAGAGACCTCTACAGGAACCGTTATCCGCCCCGCTGAAAATACAATGCCGGTAAGTGAAAGCCATTTTACGGCAGATGTAAGCAGTGAAACGGAAAATAGTGAAGCTGTTAAAGCCGAACCGGTAACTGAAACGCATGAACATGTTGATGTTCAGCATAAAGGTGACGGGATACCGGCAAATAATTAAGAATCAATAAATAATATTAACCATATATAAAAAAATTAAATCATGGGACTCTTAGAACCACAACATATTCTTTTAATTGTACTGGCTCTTTTGCTGTTTTTTGGCGGTAAAAAAATTCCTGAACTAATGAGAGGTCTGGGAAAAGGTATGAAAGAATTTAAAGATGCTCAGAATGGTGAAACCAGCGCACCAACCAACACTACCACAAATACTACAGGTAATGTTGAAGAAAAACCTAAAGCTTAACCTTTGTAATTAGGGTTAAAAAGTGTTTTTATTAGCTTCTGTAATACATTATAACTTATCTGTTGATAATTTTTTATTTTCGACGGATAAGTTTTTTATTTTAGCCCCATGACTAAATCTTATACCTCTTTAAGCGAAATAAGGAGAGAGATTGCAATTGGAGAAGTTACTGTTGAAAAACTGGTTAAAGGCTATCTTAATAACATTGCTATAAATGCTCATCTGAATGCTTTTAACGAAGTATTTGAAAACGAAGCGCTTGTCTGTGCGCAAAAAGTTGATATACGTATAAAACAAGGCATTGCCGGCAAGCTTGCCGGTATGGTTATCGCCATTAAAGATAATATCTGCTATAAAGGTCACCAGGTAAGTGCATCTTCAAAAATTTTAAAAGGTTTTACTTCAATTTATTCATCAACTATAGTTGAGCGTTTACTGGCAGAAGATGCTATAATAATTGGCCGCTGTAACTGCGATGAGTTTGCAATGGGTGCATCTAACGAAAATTCATTTTTTGGCCCTGTAAAGAACTATGCCGATGAAACGCGTGTTTCCGGTGGTTCATCCGGCGGATCTGCCGTAGCAGTACAAGCCGGGATGTGTCACGCTGCAATCGGTACCGATACAGGCGGTTCTGTAAGGCAACCGGCTTCGTTTTGCGGGATGATAGGCCTCAAACCTACTTATGGCCGTATTTCAAGGCATGGTGTAATTGCCTATGCATCTTCATTTGACCAGGTAGGCCTTATTACACAATCAATTGAAGATGCAGCCCTTTTATTGGAAGTTATGGCCGGTCCTGATGAGTACGACAGTACATTGGCCAATGTGCCCGTCCCGTCCTACGCTAATGATCTCAAGGCGCCCGGGATTAAAAAAATTGCTTATTTACAGGAAGCCTTATCAAGCCCGGGTGTTGATGCAGAAGTTAAAAACGCACTGGTAAATTATATTGATAAACTGCGTGCCGAAGGCCATACCGTTAAGTCAATAGCTTTCGATCACCTGGATTATTTGGTCCCTGCCTATTATATTTTGGCTATGGCCGAAGCATCGTCAAATCTTTCAAGGTATGATGGTGTCCATTACGGTTACCGCAGCCCTGCGGCAACTGATTTGATATCTACCTATAAACGTTCACGGTCTGAAGGGTTTGGCAAGGAAGTTAAGCGCCGTATTATGCTGGGCACATTTGTGTTGAGCGCCGGATACTACGATGCTTATTTTGCGAAAGCCCAAAAGGTACGGCGATTAATAAGGGAAAAAACAGATGCTATTTTAAGTGAATACGATTTTATTTTGGTTCCTACCGCTCCTGAACCGGCCTTTCCGATAGGCAGGGTTGAAAAAGATCCGGTTACAACGTATCTTTCTGACATTTTTACCGTACAAGCATCATTAACTGGCGTACCGGCTATTTCTTTACCTGCAGGCAATAACAACAAGGGATTGCCGTTAGGTCTACAATTATTAGCCGGGCATTTCAAGGAGCAAGAATTGTTAAATTTTTCTAAATATTTCCTTGAACTATAAAAAGTTAATATATTAGTAAAATTGTAAGTTAATAACACCCCCTAGTTAAACCCAATAAAATGAAGAGATTATTTACTGTAATCATCTGTTTTGTTTCATTACAAATTGTTAAGGCCTCTCCCTCTTTTGTTCCAGCATCAATACCCTTAACACCAGCTCATTCAGATACCATTATAGCTCCGGTTATCAACCCGCCTGTACCGCTTACCTTTCAGGGTGGAATTTTTAAACGGCGGCTGGACTCCATTAAAAAGGATGTACCGATGGATTACAACGAGTACGTACAGAACTATATTGATATCTATACACATAACCGGGATGAAATGGGACATGTGTTGGGGTTAACAAAATATTACTTCCCTATTTATGAAAAGGCTTTTCGCGATGCCGGGATCCCTGATGAAATAAAATACCTTTCGATAGTTGAATCAAAGCTCGATCCGATGGCGGTTTCCAGGGTGGGCGCTACCGGTCCGTGGCAATTTATGTTTACAACCGGCAAGCTATACGGATTAAGTATTGACGATTATGTAGATGACCGCCGCGACCCTATACAAGCCAGTTATGCTGCGGCAGCCTATTTAAAGGATGCATATGAGGAATTTGGCGACTGGTTACTGGCCATAGCATCGTACAATTGTGGTAAAAGTAATGTTGAGCATGCCATTGAAAGAGCAGGGGCAAATGATTTTTGGTCGATAAGGCCGTACCTGCCTGTAGAAACCAGGGGATATGTACCCGCGTTTATAGCTGTTGCTTACATAATGAACTATTATAACAAGCATAATATTATACTCCAGGATTGCGGCTTTGCAATAAAAACAGACACCGTTTTAGTGAATAAATATGTATCATTAAGTACCGTTTCGCAGGTATTAAATATTGATATAAAAAGGTTAGCCATTTTAAACCCTGCTTATAAAAGGCAAATTATAAATGGCACAGCAACGGCCCCGCGAAGACTGGTAATACCGCAGATAGACAAAAATAAATATAGTGCTCTGTACGATGCATTAAATAGTTCAACTGCGGTGGCTTATGTGCCGCAACCGGAGCATGTTGCTTACACCGAAAAAAAGATTGATAAAATGCCGTCTTATCACAAGGTAAGGCACGGTGAAACACTGCGGGATATAGCCGATACTTATGGCGTTGAAGTACAAGATCTTAAAGTCTGGAACCACTTGCATAGCAATAAAGCGGCTGTCGGGCAAAAATTAAAATTAAGTGAGAATACAGATGAGCCTGTTGAAACGGAATCAGCTAAGCATCACGATAATTATTTTACTTACAAGGTAAAAAGCGGGGATACGCTCAGCGGAATTGCATCTAAGTTTGAGGGCGCCTCAGTTGAAAAGATCAGGTCGATAAACGGGTTAAAGAAGAATCATCTTCAACCCGGCATGACGATCAGGATTAACCGTGGGTAATGATTTGATCCCACGGGAATTATAAACCATTTCTATAAATAAAGGAAGGCATTCACGTTGGTGTACTTGCTTCCGGAGACGTTTTTTTTATTCTGTTATTTATCGGTTTGCCTTTACCCTTTCCGCCGAAAAGAGTTGTAATTTTGTGTACTTGAAACTGAGCAATGAATAAACCTACCCGCAACCAGGACGCCCTGAACTATCATTCCAAAGGACGCCCAGGCAAAATACAAGTAGTACCTACAAAACCTACCAATTCACAAAGGGATTTAAGCATGGCTTACTCCCCGGGCGTAGCCGAGCCGTGCCTGCGCATTGCCGATAACATTGATGATGTTTATAAATATACAGCAAAAGGCAACCTTGTTGGCGTAATCAGTAACGGAACTGCAGTGCTGGGGCTGGGTAACATCGGCCCTGAGGCAAGTAAGCCGGTGATGGAAGGTAAGGGCCTGTTATTTAAGATTTACGCTGACATAGATGTTTTCGACCTGGAAGTGAATGCCAAAACGGTTGATGAGTTTGTAAATATTGTAAAGGCGCTTGAGCCTACATTTGGCGGCATTAACCTTGAAGATATATCGGCGCCAACCTGCTTCGAAATTGAACGCAGGCTAAAGGCCGAAATGAAAATACCGGTGATGCATGATGATCAGCACGGAACAGCCATCATATCCGGAGCAGCACTGATCAACGCCTGCGAAATTCAGGGTAAAAAGCTCGACAAAATAAAAATGGTTGTTAATGGTGCAGGTGCCGCCGCTGTATCGTGCTCAAAAATGTACCTGGCTTTAGGCGTAAAAAGGGAAAACCTTGTAATGTTTGACATTAACGGTTTAATATCACCCGGACGTACTGATCTTGATGATATCAGGATGGAATTCGCTACCTCACGTAATGATGTTAAAACACTGACAGAAGCAATGAAAAATGCTGACGTTTTTGTAGGGCTTTCGGCGGGCAATGTTGTTACCCCGGATATGCTCCGTGGTATGGCTAAAAATCCTATTGTTTTTGCAATGGCAAATCCCGAACCTGAAATAAGCTATGAACTGGCCGTAAACGCCCGTAAGGATATAATAATGGCAACCGGCCGGTCTGATTTTCCAAATCAGGTTAATAATGTATTGGGCTTTCCTTATATCTTCAGGGGTGCGCTTGATGTAAGGGCAACCGCCATTAATGAAGAAATGAAGATAGCTGCTGTTAAAGCAATAGCTGAAATGGCAAAAAAACCAATTCCTGAAGCGGTTAATCTTGCTTATAATACCACCAATTTAAAGTTTGGGCGGGATTACATCATCCCAAAACCAATGGACCCGCGGCTTATTACTGAGGTTTCATCAGCAGTAGCAAAAGCGGCTGTAGCATCAGGGGTAGCCAGGAAGGTAATAACTGATTGGGATGCTTACCTGGAAGAGCTGAGGTTACGGATAGGGATTAATGATAAGCTGTTACGCAACTTAACCAATAAAGCAAGGCAAAACCCCAAACGGATCGTTTTTGCAGAAGCTGATACCTATAAAATTTTACGTGCCGCACAAATTGTTAAGGAGGAAGGTATTGCTACACCGATTTTGCTGGGTAACATAGAAAAGATAAGGCAAATAATGCGTGAAAACGATATTGAGCTGGGGGATGTGCACATTATTGATCCGAAAGAGAACTGTGAAAGAATGGATGAATATGCCGCTTACCTGTACAATAAACGGCAGCGGAGGGGAGTAACCCTGTTTGAATCAAAAAAATTGCTAAGCGACCGTAACTATTACGGAGCCTGTATGGTACAATTCGGTGAGGCTGATGCGCTGATCTCCGGCTTAACCAAGGATTATGTAACTACCATTAAACCGGCATTACAGATTATAGGTACAGATGAAGGCGTAACGCGTGTAGCCGGGATGTATATGATGATCACCAAGAAAGGGCCTGTGTTTTTTGGTGATACCACCGTAAATATAAATCCTTCTGTACAGGAACTGGTTGATGTTACCGTTTTGATAGAGCGATCCGTAAGGCGTTTCAATATCAACCCAAGAATTGCGATACTTTCTTATTCAAACTTTGGCTCCAATACCGGCCCTATACCCGAAAAAACAAGGGAGGCGGTGCGCATTTTGCATGAGAATTATCCTGATATGATAGTTGACGGTGACATGCAGGCAAATTTTGCTTTAAATGCAGATCTGCTGGAAGATAATTTCCCTTTCTCCACATTGGTAGGCAAACCGGCAAATACACTGATCTTTCCAAACCTCGAGTCGGGGAATATAGCTTATAAACTATTGCAGGAAATGGGTGGCGCTGAAGCAGTTGGTCCTATTTTATTAGGATTAAAAAAACCGGTACACGTACTGCAGCTGGGAAGTTCAGTAAGGGAGATAGTTAATATGATAACTATAGCGGTTGTTGATGCGCAGGCAAAAGAAAGTGAGCATTTAAAAATTAAATCTGTAGCTAAATAATTTGAATAAATATGTACGCTTATATTGATGGTAAATTAGCTTTTAAAAGCGCTGCGTTTGTGGTGATTGATGCCGGCGGCGTGGGTTATCACATCAATATTTCTTTAAACACTTATTCAAAGCTGGGTGTCTCTGAAAGATGTAAACTTTTTACATGGCTTCACGTAAAAGAGGATGCGCATACATTGTATGGTTTTATAGATGAAGGAGAGCGGCGCCTGTTTTTACACCTGATATCCATTTCAGGTATAGGGCCTAACACCGGCCGGATGATGCTGTCGTCCATTACACCCGAAGAAATTCAGAATGCTATAATTTCAGGTAACGTTGCAATCATTCAACGAATAAAGGGCATAGGGCCTAAGTCGGCACAACGGGTTATCCTGGAGTTACAGGACAAATTACGCAAAGAAGGCTCAGAAACGTTAAACCCAATATCAATAAACAAAACAGTTAAAGAAGAGGCGCTATCGGCGCTGGTGATGCTTGGATTTGTGCGGAATGCTGCTGAGAAGGTGCTTGAACAGGAATTAAATAAAAATAGTGGAGAATTAACTGTCGAACAGCTTATTAAAGCTGCATTAAAAAGTTTATAATTACTTTAATTTAAGCCGGATCCTTGACTAATACTTTTACTAAAAGAATTTTTATTTATATCTTTTTAGTTTCTGCATTTTGCGGGTCTGAAACTGTATTTGCACAGCAACAAGGTACAAAGAAGGATTCGCTCCCTATCCAGATGCCTGTTAATAATAAAGAGTCTGAGAGTTTGCGTTTGCGTGAGGGAATATTTGATAAAGACCCGCCCAACCTTGTCCGTACCATCGAATATGATCCGGCTACCAACAGGTATATTTTATACGAACGCGTTGGCAACCTGCTATATCGGCCACCCCAGTACCTTACCTTTGATCAGTATCTACATCTTAAAGAAAGAGAGAATCAACGCATTAATTTTCAACAACTTTCGGATAACTATGCTTATCAGTCCCAGCAGCCAGGTTTTATTCCGCAGATACAGGTACGCAGCCAAACATTTAACCAGATTTTTGGCGGCTCAACCATTGATATCCGGCCACAGGGTTCGGCGGAAGCTATTATGTCGGGTCAGTTAAATCAAAACAATAACCCACTTTTTAATACGCAGCAACGCAACCAGTTTAATTTTAATTTTGATCAAAAAATTCAGTTAAATGTAACGGGTACCATAGGTGATAAATTAAAAATTACTACTAATTATAATACAGATGCCCAGTTCCAGTTCGAAAACCAGATAAAACTGGAGTATACCGGCCATCAGGATGAGATAGTTCAAAAGATTGAAGTTGGTACAGTAAGCATGCCGCTTAATACTACCCTGATAACCGGTAGCCAGGCACTGTTTGGGGTAAAAGCCCAGTTTAAATTTGGCAAATTGGATGTGACGACTATTTTTTCGCAACAACGCTCACAACCGCAAACTATTACCATAAAAAATGGCTCACAGCAGGGTTCTTTTAAGATTTCGGCAAGCGCCTATGATGCTAATAAGCACTTCTTTTTATCACAGTTTTTCCGCAATAACTATAACAAGGCGCTGGCAAATATCCCTCTCATCAGCTCAAATGTAAATATTACCAAAATTGAGGTATGGACCACCAATAGGACAAATAGTACAACCGGCTCAAGAGATGTGCTGGCATTGATGGACCTTGGTGAAAATCAGCCCTATAATACCAAACTAATTCAGGGTGGGGCTGGGTTTACCGGCCTGCCTGCTGGTTTTAAAGGACCGGGTTTCCAGCAGCAATCAAACTCTTTGCTTAATAACTTACCGGCAAATACGCGCTTAACAAACGATCCGCAGAATACGATAGCGTCCTATTTCGCATCTTCCGGTGCGGCAAATAACTATGCGAAGTTAACTTATGCACGTTTGCTAACCGCTAAAGAGTACACGCTGCATCCGCAATTGGGATATATTTCATTGAATTATCCCCTTAATAATGACGAGGTGCTGGGTGTTGCTTACCAATACACTTATAATGGCGTGCAATACCAGGTTGGTGAATTCTCAAGCGATGTACCTGTTGATCCTAACACGCCTAAGGTTTTATATGTTAAACTGCTAAAAAATCAGCTGTTAAAAACCAGCCTTCCTACCTGGAACCTGATGCTGAAAAATATTTATTCACTAAACGCATTTCAGATAAGTCCAAATAATTTCAGGTTGAACATAACCCGGCTTAATGATAAAACAGATATCCCCGAAGAAATAATGCAGGAAGGGCAGAATACCAAAAGTAAACTCTGGATCCAGTTAACCAACCTTGATAACCTGGACGCACAGAATAATAAACAACCTGATGGCGTTTTTGACTATTTAGAAGGAATAACAATTGATTCGCAAAACGGACTGGTCATTTTTCCGGAGCTTCAACCCTTCGGTACCGATCTGGCAAGCAAGTTCACTGCCGGCGAACAGGATCTGAAAAGCCGGTATGTTTATCAGCCTTTGTATGATTCGACCCAAACCATTGCCCAACAGTTTTTCCCGCAATTAAACCGGTATACCATCCAGGGAACTTATTCTTCCACCGGAGGATCAGATTACCAGTTAAATGCTGTTAATATTCCGCAAGGCTCGGTAATAGTAACCTCGGGGGCTTTAAAATTAGTTGAAGGAACTGATTTTACGGTTGATTATAACGCCGGGCGCATTCGCATCCTTAACCAGGCTTTGCTTTCATCCGGCCAGCCTATTACGGTTACCGTAGAAAATAATGAGTTATTCGGCGTGCAGCAAAAATCACTTTATGGCGCCCGGTTGAATTATCATGTTAGTGATAACCTTATCCTGGGAGCCACAATAATGCATTTAACAGAGCAACCCATAACGCAAAATGAGATCGTAGGCCAGGAGTCAATTTCAAATACGATGTATGGGTTTGATGCCAACTACAATTCGCCTTCAAGATTTTTAACCAGGCTGGTTGATAAAATACCTTTCGTGCATACCAAGGTGCCCTCGTCGTTAAACTTTAGCGGAGAATTTGCTCGGTTAGTGCCCGGAAGCCCATCTGTGCTTAATTTTGCCGGTTCGCAAAATGGCACCTCCTATCTTGATGATTTTGAAAACAGCCAGTCGGTTATATCGGTAAACAACTTTAACGGCTGGCAAATCTCCGGAACCCCACAGCAATTTACTGAATCGCAGGCGTTTAATGACCTGAGTTACGGCTTTAACCGCGCGCGCCTTGCATTTTATAATATCGATCCTATTTTTTATACCGGTACCACCATCCCTGTTAGCCGTACGGAGCTTTCCAATCATTATGTAAGGCAGGTGCTTGAAACGGAGGTGTTTCCTTATAAGCAGTCGCCTACCGGCCAGCCTTTGCCTATTTCTACATTCGACCTTGCCTATTATCCAATGATCCGCGGCCCTTATAACTATACAACAACAGGTATAAATAACGACGGAACACTGCAAACCCCGCAGTCGCGTTGGGGCGGCATTTTCAGAGGTATAAATTCAAATGATTTTGAGGCATTAAATGTTCAGTACATTGAGTTTTGGGTGCTTGACCCTTTTATCTATAAACCCACCGGAGCGGGAGGCGATCTTTATTTTAACCTTGGTAATATATCCGAAGACATATTAAAGGATGGTCAAAAAAGTTTAGAAAATAGTTTGCCTGCCGATGGCAATTTCAGCACCGTAGGCGAAACCGCCTGGGGCCGGGTTAGCAAACTGCAACCGGTTGTAAACTCATTCGACAGCGACCCAAATGTGCGCAAGTTGCAGGATGTTGGTTTAGACGGTTTAAATAATGCTGATGAACAAACAAAATTTGCTACGGTAGTTCAGCAGGTAAAAGGACAATTATCCCCTGTAGCTGCAAGCGGTTTTGTTGCCGATCCCTCATCAGATGATTACCAATATTACCAGGGCCCGGCTTTGGACAGGGCAGGGGCGGGTATTTTACAACGGTACAGCAGGTATAACGGTACGGATGGTAACTCACCAACAGCACAGCAATCGCAAGCGCTACTGGGGCTGCAAACATCGGCCGCTACATCAATACCCGATGGGGAAGATATTAATCATGATAATAACATGGACCGGGATGATGAATACTTTCAATATAAAGTATCAATTCGCCCCAAAGACATGGTTGTTGGCCAGAACTTTATTACGGATAAAGTTACTTCTAACGTGAAGCTTGCCAATGGAACCACCCAGGCCGTTACCTGGTACCAGTTTCGTGTGCCGATAAATTCCCCTACATCGACTGTTGGAGGCATTCAGGATTTTAAATCTATCCGCTATATGCGGATGTTCCTTACGGGTTTTGTTGACACAGCCATATTGCGTTTTGCAACGTTACAGCTGGTGCGCGGCGAATGGCGGGCCTTTAATTTAGAGAACAATCCGTCAAATGTAATAGCTGATCCGTCTATCATTAATCCGCCGCTTGATAACTCAACTATTGATGTTGAAACAGTAAATATTGAAGAGAATGGTAACCGCACTCCCATTCCTTATGTGGTGCCTCCGGGTATCCAGCGGCAAACCAATTATAGTAATATACAAACCACTACCAAGTTAAACGAACAGTCGCTTTCAGAACTGGTATCAACACTGCGTGATGGTTATTCGAGAGCTGCTTTCAGGTTATTCAATAATGATTTAAGGCAGTATAAGCAGCTTCAGATGTTTATTCATGCTGAAGGTTTAAATTTGAGAAATAACGATGTGAGCGCATTTATCCGTTTGGGAGCCGATTACGTAAATAACTATTACGAATACGAAATACCGCTTACAATTACGCAACCCGGCACCTCAGATCCTAACGCCATATGGCCTGCAGCTAATGAGCTTAATTTGCAGCTTACTTTATTAACTAACGCCAAGCTTGCCCGTAACAATGCTAAATATAACGGACAACCCTGGCCATTAACATTGCCATATACTTTAACTGACGGGCATAATAAAATTACCATTATGGGCGAACCGGACCTAAGCAAAGTTTCGACAGTAATGCTGGGTGTGCGCAATCCATTAAAAACGCCGGCCACGGCAAGTACAGATGACGGCCTTGATAAAACGGCAACAGTTTGGTTTGACGAATTGCGCCTGACAAATTTTAATGAACAAGGTGGATGGGCTGCGATAGGCAGGGTGAATGCGAAACTTGCGGATTTTGCAGATGTAACCATATCGGGGAACAAAACTTCGGTAGGCTTCGGTACGCTGGACTCAAAAATAGGCGACCGCAGTCTTAACGATGTGTCAGGTTATGATGTAGCAGCCAATGTAGAACTCGGAAAGTTTTTTCCGGATAAGAGCGGAATGCATATTCCTGCATACATTGACGTATCAAAGCAAATCAGTATACCACAATACGATCCCGCATCGGGAGATATCTTACTGACACAATCACTTAACGCTGCTCCAACAACTAAAAAGCGGGATTCTATACTTAACGCTGCTGAAGATTATACAGAACGTAAAAGCGTCAATTTTACCAATATTCATAAATCTAAAACTGATTCCAAAGCACCAAACCACCTTTGGGATATTGAGAACTGGAATGCAACCGTTGCCTATACCGAATATGATCATCACGATTTTACAACCCAGAATGATTTTGAGAAGACCTACCGGGTTGCTTTAGCTTATAACTACTCCAACCAGCCAAAGTATCATAGTCCGTTTAGCAAGATCATCAAAAAGAACACGTTGGCTTTGCTGCGCGATATCAATTACAGCCTGCTGCCTTCAAGATTAAATTTTGGTATCAGCTTTGATCGTTTTTACTCAGAGAATACACTGCGCAATAATGACCCGAGTAACTATATCCCGATACCTACCACATTTGATAAAACATTTACCGTTAACAGGGTGTATGGCATTGGCTGGAACTTATCAAAATCACTTACCATGGATTTTGATGCCACAAACCTTTCAACTATTGATGAACCGGCCGGTCGTATAAATGGCTTAAAAGTGGATACGTTATGGAATAATATTTTAAAATTAGGACGTACCACAAACTACAATCACACTGTAAATTTTAATTATACTGCCCCCATCAATAAAATACCGGGAATGGACTGGGTAACTTTAATTGCACACTACAGCACTCATTTTACCTGGCAGGCACAACCGCTTTTTGCTATTAATACTCCGCAGTTTGATGTTGGTAACAGTATTCAAAACTCGCGAACGATTCAGCTTAATCCATCACTCAATTTTGACGGGTTTTATAATAAATTCCCGTTTTTGAAAAAAGCAAAAACTAATAAGGATATAGATCCCTGGAGCCGGTTTTTTATAGGTTTATTAACCAGCATTAAAAATATTAGCGGAACTTATACAAAGACCGATGGTACATTTATTCCCGGATATCTTCCGCAGTCAACGTTTTTGGGTCAGGATCTGACTTATAATTCGCCTGGCATAGGATTTTTATTAGGAAGCCAGGCTGATTTACGGCAAACGGCGCTTTCACATGGGTGGATAAGCACCGATACGCTTCAAAACCAGCTGTATGTAACCACGGTAAATGAAGATTTGCACCTGAAAAGCACAATTGAGCCCATTAAAGGCTTGCGGATTGAGTTGAGTGCCTTTAAAATTCAGGACCACACCTATCAAACAAATTTTAAATCGGTTGACGGGTCAAATAATATTCAGAGTTATAACCCGGTAACCACCGGGGATTATAGCATTTCCTATTTAACCATCGGTACTGCCTTTTCAAAAATAAGCGGGATCAACAATACATCGCCAACATACCAGAAGTTTATGGACGACCGCCTCATAATTTCGCAAAGGCAGGGGAAACTTAATCCAAATTCTGGTGGTTTGGTTGTTGGCGGATATGCTGATGGCTATAGCGCTAATTCGCAAAATGTGGTGATCCCCGCATTTTTGGCTGCTTATACCGGTAAAAACGCTACCTCTTCAAATTTGAGCCAGTTTCCGAATATTCCTATTCCAAACTGGCAATTAACCTATAACGGCTTAAGCCATATTCCTTTTTTTAGCGATATTTTTGATTCGTTTGATGTTACGCATGGTTACCGTTCCTCCTACAATGTGGGCGGTTATACCACTTTGCTGCAATACCAGGCAGCTAACGGGGCCGTAAGCTCAAGAGATGCAAATAATGACTTCCTGCCGCTTTACCAGTTTTCATCAATAACTATTCTTGAACAGTTTGTGCCATTAGTTGGCTTTAATGCCCGGTTTAAAAACAGCATGACCGCAACGTTAGAATACCGCCAAAGCAGGTCGTTAAATTTAAGCGTGTTAAACAGCCAGCTTGCGCAGCAAAATCAAAGCGTATTGGTTTTTGGCTGGGGTTATCACACCAAAAGTTTCAGATTTCCGTTTGGCTGGTTTAGTGCCACCAAACAAAATAATGATGTAAACTTTAAGATAGATTTCTCGCTGCAGGATAACAAAACCCTTATTTACCAGGCAGATCAGCTGGCGGCCCAGGTATCATCAGGTGCGCAAAATATTACGGTTAGACCGACAGTTGATTATGTTATTAACCAGCGTTTTAACCTGAGCTTATTTTATGATTCAAATATAACCAGGCCTTATACATCCCAAACCTTTAATACGGCGTTCACCAATTTCGGGATCAATATGAAACTATTGCTGCAATAGGTTGTGGGTTGTAGGTTGCTGCAGTAGGTTGTGAGTTGTAGGTTGTAGGTTGTAGGTTGTGAGTTGTGAGTTGTAGAAAGAGAGACTTCCGAAGTTTTGGAAACTTCGGAAGTCTGATTAACGTTCTGATTTAGTCGGCCTTGCTAACGCGGCCCGAACCAACAGTCCTGCTATTAGATACAGTAGCATTGCCGGTGTACACTACGTTTCCTGAGCCTGCTATGCTTGCTGAAATTTCTTTTTCAGCATCGAAATAAGCACTTCCGGAACCTGCGATCGCAACGGAGGCCGAGCCTGTTTTAAATTCTTTCGCATTCATTTCGCCCGACCCGGCGATGGATAACTTTGTTTCGCCGGCGCTGCCGCTTATGTGCAGAGAGCCTGATCCGCTAATGGAAGCATGAAAATTGCCTGATTTAACCGCCGAAAAGATACTGCCCGACCCGCTCAGGTTGATGTTTACCTCTTCCCCACTTACCACGCCCTCTACCTTAATAGAGCCCGAACCTGCATTTGCCAGCGACGAGAGCGATTTTGCAGTAACGTAAACGTCAATCCTGCCCATATGGTCGCGGTCCCATTCGTGGTGCTTAAATTTAATCTCTAACCTGCCATCTTCCACCCTTGTTTCAATTTCTTTAATAATATCGGGGCTGGCACTGATCTTTAAACTTTCTGTCCCGTCAATTTTTACATGTACTTCAAACGGCCCTGATGAGCCAATACTGTGAAAACCTGAAACCTGCCGGCTCTCTTCAGACTGTGCGGATACTTTTAGTGTTGCCGATACTAAAAGTACAGCAGCAAACATAGTGTAAACAATTTTTTTCATGATGTTTGTTTATTACATAAGATGCAGCGAGTGGATGATATGTTGCATAGGTTAGGTTTTTTTGTGGACAAACTAAAAGGCTTTACAGCTTTACAGGTCTGATTAGTCAGGCTTCACTCTTTTCTAATTTCTTTTCTGCCCTTTTTGCTCTTCGTGCGGCCCTGCGTTCTTTTCGCTGCTCCTTTTTAATTTTGTGGTTTTGCTTATTTATAGCCTGCTTGCTTATCATGGCGGTAGCCGCGTCCTGTGTTTGTTTATTTAAACCAACAGACGGTTTAATACCGCTCAGCAGGGTTTGCCAAACAAATTTAAAAAATGGTATCTCGAACGTTCGGGAATAATCGGTATAAAATACGCGGGGCTGACCACCTGCTATATCAGGGTTGTCGTGTTTAATAATAAATGTATTGGCATAAAACGAAGCAATTGTCTGGCTTTTTAAATTATCATGGGTGGTATCGGCTTTTAATATAGTAACTTTAAGATCATTGTATAAAACATCCACTTTTCCTCTCGCCTTTTCTTTGTCTGCCTTAAGGTCGAAGTCAAGCTGCCTTAATTTTCCTGAGGTGATTTTTACCATTGTTAACGGCATGATAGCTGAATTTACCGCTTTTAAGTCCATGGAGCCCAGGGTGCCTTTACAGGTGAAGCTATTGTTTTTATCTGTTAAATTAAAAGTAAGCCAAAGGTTAAGCTTTCCGCGGTTCATAAAGTAACTGCTAAGCTGTATAGCACTGATGTTATTTTTTTGAAGCGCCGCCGGGTTAGTGGTAACATTTAAAAAGCGCCCGCTGGTGTTATTGAAAGAAATAGAGCCTGTTTTATTTGATTTTTTATTATATTCAGTATAAACCACATTTATGTGATTTACCCTAACGGTATCTATCTTCATATCCGCGTTTATTTTAAAAAGGCCAACGTTTGGGAATGTTGCTACCCGGTCTGTTTTAGGTTGGGTTATATTAGGATTCCCAAAAATTTCAATATTCCCCTTGCTTAAAACCAGGCTTGATGCATTAAGGATGCGGTATTTATGATAATTTAAAAAATCGAAATGATTTAGCCGCACAGAATCCAGGTGCATGGTAAACTTGTCTTTTTTGCTTTTTGAAAAGAATGTATTGCTGCCAACGGGCTTTAGCGTTAACCCCTCTACATCCAATTGAGATTTTAAGGTGGAAAGTTTAAGGTGATTGATATGATAGGTGTATAAGCCGTTGGTTGATTTAGCTGTATAATTATTTAATTCGGCTATAACATCCTTGCAATAAAGCAACCTCGAACGGTCAGTTTGTGTGGCAGAATCTATTAACAGATCGTGTGCGCTTAAATTCATCTCTTTAAGGGTGGAGATAGCCACTTTATTGCCCGAATAATCTTCGTATCTGAATTTAACATCGCCTAAAACAATATTCCCAATATGAATGGAATGCAGGCTTTTAGAAATTTTTTGCCATGGAGTGCGGTTGTCTTTTACTACAGTATCTTTAGTGTGGTTTAGCTGATAGCTGACATTTAGCTCCGGATTGTTCAAAATAATTTCACCAATCTCCAGCCGATGCTGAAAGTATAATGTAAAGGGATGGATATGCAGTATGGTAAGCCTTTTGATATGAAGCTCCACCAAATTATTGGGAGCCAGATGCTGTTCTTTTTTTCGGTTATAAACTGCAGTATCAGGCTTTAATGTGATATTATAAATTACTACACTGCCACGCAGCACATGCAGTTCGGCATCTGAAAAATCAACATTATATAACCCGTCGCTACTGGTTGAAACCACATCCTTTACCTTAGCGGCTAATATGGGCGACCAATAGTTATTTATAAATATTGCGATAATTAAAATAAGGGAGATGACTATAATAGAAATAACGGCCGTTACCTTTTGCCATTTATGCTGTAAAAATTTAACTGTCATTAATTCCCTTTGTTTACCTTACTTTGTTTTATTGAATCTTTTTTAGCCTGCCGTTCTTTTTTACGTTCGTCTCTTTTTGCTTTCCTGTCTGCTTTAAACCGGTTAAATTTATCAACTAAATTACTAACCTTTACTATTGCATTGTCAACTTTAGTCTCGGTTTTTTTATCAAAGCCTACGCTGGGCTTCAATCCATCCAGCAATCCTTTGTATAAAAAACTAAAAAAAGAAATGGTTGGGTCACGCTTTAAATCAATAGGCCCCGGTCTGAAATTACCTTTATTATCGGGATTATTGTTGGCAATGATCAATTTATTAGCCAGCATAGAAACCAACCCCTGTTTTTGCAGTCCGGGTTTGCCCTCCACTTTTTTAAGCAACTGGATATTTAAGTTTTTATAATAAAACTCAAGTTTGCCCTTCCCGCTATAATTACTTGCATTAACGTTAAATGTTAGTTTTTCGATATCAGCTGATTGTACGTGCACAAGGGCCAATGGTTTTACCAATTTATCCAATATTTTACCGTCAAACTTACCCAGCTCTCCCGAATAATTGAAAGCTCCGTCTTTAGCTCTTAAATTAAATTTAAAATTTACCTGCAAAGACCCGGCGTCCATAAAACGGGTATTAATATAGGCCCGCATATAGGGGTTTATTTTTTTTTGGTCATCATCATTGGTAACGTTTAAAATATAACCGTTTGTATGGGTAAACAGTATCTCACCTGTTGCGCCGGAAGTGGCATCAGTTTCTGAATAATTGATAGTAGCGTTTTTTATGTTTAACCGCTGTAACCGCATATCCAGTGCTACGTTTTGAAGGGCCTGTTGCGGATCTTTACCAACTTTGCTTGTTTTTTTGCCTTTATAAGCATTGTTACTATATATCTGCACGTCGGGTTTTATAATATCCATTGTGCCGGCGTATAATACCTGGTCGCGCAAAAAACTTTGCAGGTCGATATCGTTAATAGCTATTTGCTTAAACTTTAGGGTATAAATATCACCTGCAACCCCGGTTTTTTTATAAAAATCAATACGGTTGTAACGGGGCAAAAACGTTACTTTATCAAGCACTATTTTTCTTTGCGAGGTAGAAAAATAAATTTTTTTCAAATCAGCTTCATACAAACTGTCCGGTGTTGCTATATGATAATCATGCACGGTAACATCCACTCCCTTGGTATAATAAAAACGATTGGGATCTTTGCCCGACAGGGAATCAATAACAATATCAGAAATATTTATGTCCAGGTGCTTTAAAGCGGTGCTTTTAGTTACCGGCTTGCTCTTATTTATATAATTTAAACTGATGTCCTTAAGTGAAATAGAATCAATCCGAACCTGCTTAAAGATGCTTTTAATGATCTGATAAGGGCTTTTTGGTTTACCTACTTTTACCGTGTCATTAAAGGCATATCTTTTGTTTATAATAGTGAGGCTTGGTTTTTCAATGGAGATATTATCAATATTCAATATTTTTTCCTGGTAGGCCTTTCTGGCCCCTACGTTTTGGATGGAGAGTTTTTTTACACTTAATATAAATAAATTATCAGGCGCTTTTTTTAAGGCGACTAATTTATTGTAAACGTTGGTATCGGGCACCAGCCTGAAATCAGAGAGCGTTGCGTTGCCTGATGTAATGTTAAGGTCAAAATCTGAATATTCAATATGATATAAACTATCACTTGATTGTACCACCAGCTCTTTTAACCTTTGCTGTAAAATAGGTTTCCACCTGTTGCCGGCAAGGTAATTATGATACAAATAATAGCCTGAGCCGCAAATAATAACAACTATTGTTAATAAAACAAAAGGCCATATTCTCCTTATTTTTTTTGGGGGTATCTCTGGTGGTATCACGGCTTTCTGTGTTATTGTAAGTTACAACAATATATTTTAGATTTTGTTATTGCTGACAATCTGTCACGCTGTATTTAAATTTTATGTATTTTTGCAGTCTAAATTTTTATAATAAAGATGGATTTGCTTATTCCGGATAAGGTACATGATGAGAGCAGGCAGGGTGAGGCCTTGGTTTTAGGGCAGGTTAGCGGTAAACACAATGGCCGTAAACTTTACATTGAAAGTTATGGTTGTGCCATGAATTTCTCTGATAGTGAGATCGTAGCTTCCATTTTGCTGGAACAGGGATTTGAAACTACATCAGATTTTAACGTGGCCGATGTTATTTTTATAAATACCTGCTCCATTCGTGAAAATGCTGAACAACGCGTTCGTAACCGCTTGCGCGAATTTACGATAGCCAAAGTTAAAAATCCGGGCCTGGTGGTAGGTGTGCTGGGTTGCATGGCCGAGCGTTTAAAGGCCAAATTTTTAGAAGAGGAAAAATTGGTTGATGTAGTGGTGGGCCCGGATGCCTATCGTGATCTGCCTAATTTAATAGAACAGGTTGACAGCGGTCAGAAAGCAGTGAACGTTCTTTTATCCCGCGAAGAAACATATGCAGACATAAGCCCGGTACGTTTAAACAGCAACGGGATTAATGCTTTTGTATCTATTATGCGAGGCTGCGACAATATGTGTTCATTTTGCGTAGTGCCGTTTACCCGTGGCCGCGAACGCAGCCGCGACCCGCAATCAATTGTTAAAGAATGTACCGACCTGTTTAACCAGGGATACCGTGAAGTTACCTTACTTGGGCAGAATGTGGATTCTTATAAATGGGGACAGCAAAGTCCGAAAGTAGGGGAGTCCGAAAGTCCGGAAGCAGGAAGTTATAATTTAGAAAATCAAAAAGTCTCCCCAACAGGGAAAGATTTAGAGGGGGCAGGAGTTGTTAACTTTGCCAGCCTGCTGGAGATGGTTGCCTCTATAAACTCTGAACTGCGGGTGCGTTTTTCAACATCCCATCCAAAGGATATCACTGACGAGGTTTTGTACACCATTAAAAAATACGACAACATCTGCAAATACATTCATCTGCCTGTACAATCTGGCAATAGCAGGGTATTGGAGCTGATGAACCGTACTTATGACCGGGATTGGTATACCGGGCGTATTGATGCCATCCGTCGTATTATACCTGAATGTGCTATCTCAACGGATGTAATTACGGGTTTTTGTACCGAAACCGACCAGGAGCACCAGGATACTTTGAGCATGATGGATTACGTGAATTACGATTTTGCTTACATGTTTATGTACTCTGAACGACCGGGGACCTTAGCTGCCAAACGATATGCTGATGATATACCCGATGCTGTTAAACGCAGCCGTTTAAAAGAAATAGTAGCAAAGCAGCAGGAGCACTCTTATTTAAGGTTACAAAAATTGGTAGGCACAACACAAAAAGTATTGATTGAAGGTTTCTCTAAAAAGTCGGATAACGATTATTGCGGCAGGAGCGATCAAAATGCCATGGTTGTTTTCCCGGTAAGCGAAAACTATAAACCTGGTCAATATGTAAAAGTGAAAATAGAAAGAAGCACAACGGCAACGTTGATAGGCGTCCCCCAAACCCCCTAAAGGGGAGTTACGTCCTGGGGGTACCGGATGGGATTGTTTTTTTGAAGAATAATAATTAATCAAGTCAACTCCCCTTTAGGGATGGGGCTAAAACATTTAAATTAACTCCCCCTTTAGGGGGTCGGGGGGTATGGAAATACAAGAAATAAAACAACGCTTTGGGATCATCGGCAATTCGCCTTTGCTTAACAGAGCTATAAATATAGCAAACCAGGTTGCGCCCACTGATATTTCCGTTTTAATAACCGGGGAAAGCGGCAGTGGTAAGGAAGTGTTTTCGCATATCATCCATCAAATGAGCCCACGCAAGCATGGGCCTTTTATTGCGGTTAACTGCGGTGCTATACCCGAGGGAACAATTGATTCAGAACTATTCGGCCACGAAAAAGGGGCATATACGGGTGCTGTTGGCGAGCGCAAAGGATATTTTGAAACGGTAAACGGCGGAACCATATTTTTAGACGAGATTGCCGAAATGCCGTTAGGTACCCAGGCCCGTTTATTAAGGGTGCTGGAATCCGGGCAATATATAAAAGTGGGCTCATCAAAGGTCGAAAAAACCAATGTGCGGGTAATTGCTGCTACCAACGTTGATGTTTATGAAGCTGTTAAAAATGGCAAATTCAGGGAAGATCTTTATTATCGTTTAAATACGGTTCCCTTACGCATTCCACCCCTGCGCGACAGGAAAGAGGATGTTTATTTGTTATTCAGGAAATTTACTTCTGATTTTACAGATAAATACCGCACGCCGCCAATCCAGCTGGATGAGGATGCACAGCAGATATTGATTAATTATTCGTGGCCGGGTAACATAAGGCAATTAAAAAATATGGCCGAACAGTTGGCGGTATTAGAACGCGACAGAATAATTACAGGTCAAACTTTGTTATCCTATATTCCGGCGGAAGCAACCGGTAGAAACTTGCCGATGCGTTTGGACAATCAGCCAAAAGAAGATTTCTCTGAACGGGATATTTTGTATAAGGTGTTGTTTGACATGAAGCGGGATATGGTCGAGCTAAAAAAACTAGTTGCGGATATTATTGAGCATGGAGGTGTTTCTGTTAATCATGCCACTCATTCTCAAACATTAAACCAGTTATACCGCGATATTGAATTGCCCGGTACAACTGATACACAATTTACACTACAGCAACCCGTTAACAATAACAGTACAAATCCGTATAATATAACCCATGAGGCTGAAGAGGTTGAAGAGTCGCTGTCTTTGATTGATAAAGAATCGGACTTGATCCGTAAGGCCTTAAAAAAGCATAAAGGCAAACGCAAACTCGCAGCAAATGAATTGGGAATTTCTGAAAGGACCTTGTACAGGAAGATAAAAGAATTAAATTTATAATTAAATTAATGAAGAATATCCGGGGTATATCTATTGCACTTATTGGTTTTATATTAGTTATTGTGCCATATTCCTGCACAATAAAATTAACCGGGTCATCAATTCCCATTAATATGAAAACCATAAGGGTTGATTTTTTCGAAAATAACGCAGCATTAGTAGTAAATACTTTAAGCACGCAGTTTACGGAAACTTTAAAAGCACTTATCAGAAACACCACCCGTTTAAGTATTGTAAGGACTGAAGAGGCGGATGCTTCCCTTTCGGGATCTATTACCGATTATAATATTTCACCGGTATCAGTAAATGCTACAGCAAACAATGTGGCGCCTATTGCAGGTGCCAGCCAGTTAACTATTACAGTTAGTGTAAAATATGTAGATAACATTAATAAAAAAAATAGTTTCCAGCAATCGTTTACTAAGTCTGAACCCTTTACAGGTGATATCGCAACACATGAGCAAACTTTGATAACAGATCTTAATAAACAGATAACCGAAGATATTTTTAATAAGGCCTTTGCAAATTGGTAATCAATTAGTAGTTTCAACCACGTGGATCAATATAGCAATAACAGTGAGAATGAATTTTTATGGGCACTATTAGCAACTCCTGCTAGTGATGCTCGTTTATATGCCAATAAATTACAAAGGCTGGTTGATGATTTTCCTCAAAGCGGCATTTTACATGCTTTGCTGGCCCATGCAAGTGATGACAAAAATCTGAAACAGGCATCTGTTTATTTTAATCCAACCTCGTTATATAAGTTAATTAATGCCCCGGCTTCTTTTAAAGGAGTATCGGACGAAAATATTGTTACTCAGGGTATCAGCGGCAATGGTAACAGCCATCGGCCCATTGATGAAGCTTTTAAAGACGAACCGGTTTTTAGAGAAAGTTATTTTAATGAACCGGCTGAAACCAGCGCGGAGGTAAATGAACCGGTTCAAACCCCCAACGGGGATGAATCATCAGAATCTTATATAAATGAAGAGGAAGGGCATCATTTTACCGAAGTAATCGAGGAACCCCAGGCTGAAGCTCCGGCAGAAACTACAGATGCGGATGTGCATTCCTCTTTTTTTTCGGAGCCGAAACCGGAGGTCGAAGGTGATGACCATGAAGAATCAATCATTGATGACCATGTTGATGAAGCATACGATGCGATGTCGTCCCGTATAAAAGCTGCATTGGAAGGTCATTCAATAATGAATAATGGCAGTGCCGTGCAAGTTGAAACCGCTAAGGATGCGACTCAGGAACAACCGGTTGTTGAGCCTGCAGATGAACATCCTCAGGATGAAGAAGAAAAGCATCCGGTTGAAGAAGACGTTTACGACGAGATAGTTAGTATTGAAAATATAAGCTTGGAGCAGGCTGAGGCAGCAGATCATGATAAAAAAGCATTAACGCCTGCTGAAGCTACTTCGGCAAATGAAGGTGATATTCAAAATAAAGAGGAAGAACCATCCGGCAATGTGGAAAGTTTTACCGGAAATGATCAGACCGAGACGGAACATTTTACTTTTGCCGAAAGTGAACCCGCTGAACAGGAAGAAAGCCACGCATCCTTCTCAATGGAAAATGTTGGCGCTTCAACGAAACCAGATACGGAGCAACAGGATTTATCAAAGTACCACGACGAAAAAATGCCTTATAGCTTTATGTGGTGGCTTGATAAAACCCGGAGGGAACATGCAGGGATATCCCAACCCTATGCGAAACCTGAAACATCCGCAGCTGTTAGTAAGGGGAAAGACCCTGCTGATGAATTGCAGCAGCAGTACTACGAAAATATTTTTCATATCACCTCGGTTGAAGAGTTGGATAAAAGCACTGCGCCATACGCGCCAACTGCTAAATTTACCCCAAAGCGCAAAGAGCAGATTATTATTCAACGCTTTATTGAAGAAGAGCCGCAGATACGGCCTCAAAGCAGTGATAAGTTAGATAACGAAAACAAGGCCAAGAAAAGCTCGGAAGACCGCGATGAACTGGTAACGGAAACATTAGCTGCTATTTATACAGATCAGATGCTTTATCACAAAGCAATAGCCTCTTACAAAAAATTGATCTTGAAATTCCCGGAAAAAAGCCGTTACTTTGCCGGGAAGATTGAACAGTTAGAAAAGAAAACCAACTAATATATAAGAAATGTATTTACTATTGCTGATCATAGCGATCATTGTGTGCGGCCTTTTGATACTTATGGTATTGATACAAAACCCTAAAGGCGGTGGCTTATCATCAAATTTTTCAAGTTCGTCACAATTGATGGGCGTTCAAAAAACAGGTGATTTCTTAGAAAAAGGAACCTGGATACTTGCCATAACTTTAATGGTTTTATCACTGGCAATGAATGTTGCGGTAAAAAATGGTACAGAAAAGTCTGGTAACGCTGATTTAAACGAGAAAATTCAAAAGGCTTCTAAACCAACAGCTTCACCGGCAACTGCTCCAATGACGATGCCGGTTACCCCACAGCCAACTACTACGCAACCGGCTGCAAAGCCCGCTGCTCCTGTAAAGAAATAACTATTTTAACATATTTATTTAAAGGCTCCGTAATCCGGGGCCTTTTTTATTGGCGGTGGTGTGGGTTGTAGCTAATCCAAGTTTATAGGAGCTCGTTTTATTCGGGAAAAGTTACTGACACGATGGCATTTGATGTTAAACTAATATTAACTTGAATCCCGCCGGACAGTCAAATCTGACAATAAAACAGTATTATATGTCAATTAGCCTGCAAGCCTGCTGCTTGGCATAATTGATGAGCAATTGCCAGCGAAACTTAAATTATTATAAAAATTTAAATATTGTATAACTATGTCATTAAACATTAAACCTATCGGAGACAGGGTAGTAGTGGAAGCTGCTCCGGCCGAAGAAAAAACTGCCTCTGGAATCATCATTCCGGATACTGCAAAAGAAAAACCTCAGCGCGGAACTATCGTTGCTGTTGGTGACGGAAAAGTAGATGAGCCTTTAACTGTTAAAGTTGGTGACCAGGTTTTATATGGTAAATATGCCGGTACCGAAATTACTTACGAAGGCAAAGAGTACTTAATTATGCGTGAAACTGATATCTACGCAG
>JAQBOU010000105.1 GCA_028287865.1 Mucilaginibacter sp.
AAATGAAGGATGTGATCAGCCGCCTTCACCAGGAAATAAAAACACATTAAACTATGTAGAGACGCAATACTTTGCGTCTCTACGTTATATTAAAGTCGCAAGATACTGCGTCTCTGTTATATTAAAGACACAAAGTATTGTGTCTCTACACAATTATATGAGAGATTCGTTATTAATAAAAGCTGCATTTTCAGAAAAGACCGAACGTCCGCCCGTTTGGATGATGCGCCAGGCAGGGCGTTTTATGAAAGAATATTGGGATATAAAGAACAAATATTCTTTCCTTGAAATGTGTAAAACTCCAGAGCTTGCTGCCGATGTTACCATGCTGCCGGTTGACCTTTTGGGGATAGATGCGGCTATTTTATTTTCGGATATCCTGGTAACTGCCGAAGCAATGGGGGGCGATTTAAGCTTTACACAGGGCATCGGGCCGAAGTTCTCTAACCCGGTACGTACAAAGGCAGATATTGATAAATTAGACACGCAGGTGGTTCATAAACTTCAATATGTGGCCGATGCTATAAAAGTTGTTCAGCAAAGGCTAAACGGCAGTATCCCGCTTATAGGTTTTGCAGGAGCGCCGTTTACCGTGATGAGTTACCTTGTTGAAGGCGGATCATCAAAAGATTTTAAGCTCACCAAGCTGCTGATGCATAATGAGCCTGAATTGGCACACCAGCTTTTGTCAAAAATAGCAACCGTTACTGCCGATTACCTTAACCTGCAGATTGCAGCAGGTGTAAATGCCGTACAAATATTTGATAGCTGGGCACAGGCATTGTCCTGGGACGATTATAAAGAATTTTCGCACAGGTATATTTGTGAGATCATCGGCAAACTGAACCGGAAAAATGTTCCGGTAATTTCTTTCTGTAAGGGAAGCTCTGTGTTCGCGCCGTTGATGGCTGAAGCAAAACCGGATGTGATCTCCATCGACTGGAATGTTGACCTGCTGGATATTAAAAAACGTCTGCCATCAAATATAGCTGTACAGGGCAACCTGGACCCGCATATTTTGTATGCTGACAAAAAAGTAATTAAAGAACGGATTTATCGCTTGTTCGACCGCATGAAAGGCGAGAACGGATTTATCTTTAACTTAGGCCATGGTATAATGCCGGATATCCCGTTTGATAATGTGAAGTACGCGGTGGATATAATTAAAGAATACAAATATTAACACGAATTACACGAATGAGGACGAATTTTCACTTATTCCATTTGTGTAATTCGTTATAATTCGCGAAAATACGTGTATAATTACATTTTAGCCATACATATCATATTTGTAGTCTGCTGGATGGCGGGGCTGTTTTACATGGTACGTTTATTTATTTACCACACCGAAGCACAGGAGAAACCGGAACCCGACCGCACCATCCTATCCACCCAGTTTGAAATTATGGAACGTAAGCTTTGGTGGATCATAACGGTGCCCTCTATGATTTTTGTACTTGCAGCCGGTATTACCATGCTGATATTAGTACCGGCATGGTTGCAACAACCCTGGATGCATATTAAACTTGCTTTTGTGGTGGGATTGCTTGTCTACCATTTTATCTGCCAAAATAAAATGAAGCAAATGGCCAAAGGCATTTACACCTGGACATCTACCCAATTGCGGATCTGGAATGAAGTAGCTACAATATTTCTATTTGCCATCGTTTTCCTGGCGGTATTGAAAGATTCGCTTAATTGGATCTTTGGTGTGGTGGGTGTTATACTTTTCTCGCTGATCCTCATGTCTGGCGTGAAGATTTATAAGTATTTTAGGATGAAAAAGTAATTATCTTTTACTACACCATTAAGGTACTATTTTGGGCGATGTGATAAAAATCTTTATCATCATGTAATAATCTTACATTATTTTTAATTGCATAAAGTGCAATCAAACAATCATTGGGTTTACGAATTGTGATGCCATTTATTCTTAATTCTCTGTATAACTTGGCGGCATCAAAGGCTAATTCATACGGGTTGTTTGAAAATTTAGATAAACTATTAAAGTATGAGTTTACTGTTTTAAATTCCTTATCAGATTTAATTCCTTGTAATACCTCCTGTAAAATCACAGGGCAAGTTGCTATGATTATATCGCTTACATGGCTTTTTAAGAATAAAGTGGCGGTAGTTTCATTGCCCTTAAAAAAGTTGATCCAAACAGAGGTATCAACTAAAATTATATCCATTATTTATTCGTAAGCTTTATCGTCTATTTCAACTTTTCCCCAGAGCGCCATCAATTTCTTTTGATTTTCAATTGTCACATATAAGCGCAACGCATTATCAACCAAAATCTTTTTGGTTTTGATATTAGTTAATTTTTGTGCTTTGGCCATTAACTCATCATCTATCTCGATATTAGTTCTCATACACATAAATTTAAATAAAGGTACACATTTTAATATATGTGTAATGTTTTTATCTGTATTATTTTGCTCCATTCACCGCTATCAAAACGCTCGTCCTGCTTTCCCGCACATCCGGGTTAATCCCAACAGTCATTAAAAACTGACCGCTGTAAACTGCATTGACTATGGTTGATCTGTTACCCGGATATAAATTAACCTCGCTTACCGTATACATCCTATCCGGCTGTAATCCTTTTAAGCGGATAGGAAGCTTGCTGCCTGTTGCATACCTGTTATTCACCAGGTAGTTGAACATAATAGCCGAGTTCTTCGATGAATCCACATACATGATCGATGCCACATCATTATCCTGCGGGTCCTGCAATCGGTATTGGTTTCCATGCCATATTGCCTCCGAATACTCTTTATAGGTTTTTACTGCCTGCTGGCAAAAGGCCAGTTCATCCGGTTTAAGCTTGCTTACTACAATATCGAAGCCCAATTTACCCGTCATAGCCACATCTGTACGGAATTTAATGGGCTCTTTTCCCCAATCAGTTACATGATTCGAGCTGGCAAGGGCCGGGTAGAAATAAGAATACTCCCATTGAATAAAGATCCTTTCCATCGGCTCGGTATTATCGCTGGGCCAGTATTCGGTAAAGTATTGCAGGGCGCCATAATCAACCCTACCGCCACCGCCGGAGCACAGCATCATGGGCACTTTCGGATATTTGGCGCGCAAACGGGCAAGTACTTTATACAATCCAAAAACATAGTCGGTATAAAAATTAGACTGATTTTTTTCATAAGCCGAATGCGCATTGTAGATCACCGAATTGCAATCCCATTTAATATAGGCAAGCGCTGGGTTTTTGGTAAACAAATTATCCACTATGCCGAATACAAAGTCCTGCACTTTAGGATTCGTCAGATCAAGCACCAGCTGGTTCCGCATGTAATACTCTGGCCGTTGCGGTTGTTTTACTACCCAGTCCGGGTGCTTTTCGTAGAGTTCGCTTTTAGGGTTCACCATTTCAGGTTCTACCCAAATACCAAACTTTACGCCATTGTCGCTGGCGGCTTTGGTCAAAAAGGCGACTCCATCCGGTAACTTATCCTTATTCGACTGCCAATCTCCAAGCCCCTGGCGATCATCGTTGCGTGGATATTTATTGCCAAACCAGCCATCATCCAACAAAAACAAGTCAACTCCAAGAGTTTTGGTATCTTTCAGTATGCCAGCCAGTCTGTTTTCATTAAAATTAAAATAAGTTGATTCCCAATTGTTCAGTAAGGTAAGCCGCGGACCTTCCCCATCAACAATCTTATATTTCCGGGCCCAGCTTTGCAGGTTACGGCTTGCTTCGCCCTTACCGTTAGCGCTAAGGGTGTAAACAAATTTGGGCGTGGTGAATTCAACGCCGGGTTTAAGCACATAATCAGCAGCGTAATTGTTGATACCGGCTATCAGTCTTAAATTATTAGACGGATCTACCTCCAGGTCAATACGGTAATTGCCGCTCCATTCCAGGTTGCCGTAAAGCACTTCGCCGTTATCTTCGGCAGCTGGTTTATTGAGCGATACCATAAATACGGGTGGCTGGAAAAGATCAGCACGGGTACCCAGTTTTGAATCCAGTGTTTTTATACCATGATTGAGTTGCTCCTCTTCGGGGCGCATTTCCTTCGCCCAGTCGCCATGGTAGTGTTTTAACCAATAGCTGCCGGCTTGCAGGTAAAGGTTTGCCGATGCGTATTTATTGAGCACTACGTCATGCTTTTCATGGTGCTCTATCACGCTCCATTGCTCGGTTACATTTTCATTGTAATAAGTTTGATAGTTCAATATAACCCCGAAATCATAAACAGAATCTTTTAAGGTAATGCTCACCAGGCTGATATCATCATTGATCTTAGTCACACTATGGCTCACATATTTTAAGTCGAGCGATTTATTGCCATCGGCATGGGTAACAGATATTGCCGGTTCCAACAAATTACGGTTGCCTGAAGAGGTATAAGCCGAATTATATCCTTCCGTTTTACCGTTGAGCCTGTATGCCTTGGCAATGGAATTATATTCGTTTTTATCCGGCAGCTTATTTCCGAAATAAACCATATCAAGGTATTTATCCGGACCTACCTGTAATACCATTGCATTTTGTTTTGATTCGATTGGTATCACGATAGATTGCGCTTTGGCAGCCATCACCCCAACCATCAGTAGCATGGTAACCGGCAGCATCCTTAGCAACCCGGTTAATGTTTTTGTTTTGTGCATGTTTATTAATTGGTATAAATAACTCCGTCCTTCATTACCAGCTGCACCTGTTTTACCGCTTTAATATCATCAGCCGGATTACCTGTTACAGCCACCAGGTCTGCAAGATAGCCCGTTTTAATGTTACCCAGTTCTTTCAACCCAAAAACTGCAGCATTGGTTGAGGTTGCAGAACGTAACACATCTATCGGTTTCATGCCATACTCCGCCATCAATACCATTTCCCGGGCATTATCGCCATGGGTAAACACCCCCACATCCCCTCCCATGCAAATGGTGACACCTGCTTTCATTGCCTCGGTAAAAATGTAATGTTTATGTTTAACCCCGGCAGGATCGGGATCGAAGCCTTTTTTCCAGCCATGATAGGTAGATATCGCTTCGGTTGCTGCAAGGGTAGGGCAAAGTGCAATACCTTTTTCTTTCATCATTTTAAAAAGCTCAGGCGTTCCGCCATCGCCGTGCTCAATGGTGGTAACACCGGCAGCTATCGCCCTCCGCATACCCTCCGTGGTACCTGAGTGTACAGCTACCGTTCTGCCGCTGCTTTTGGCAACTTCTACAGCGGTCTTTAATTCGTCCACCGTGAAAGTAGGCTCTGCTTCACCATTTGCTCCCCACCGGTAATCCACATAAATTTTTACTACGTCGGCACCGTGGCCAATTTGAGACCGTACCACATGCGTAATGCCATCCACACCATCGGCTTCCTCGCCGCCTTTTAGCATATCCGTCTCATTCACTAAAACTTTGGGCCCGTAGCTGCCGGTTGCAACAATGGCACGGGTAGCCACCAGCATCCGCGGACCTGGTATAATCCCTTTATTGATAGCTGTTTTTAATCCCACATCATCATAACCGGCCCCTTCGGTACCCAAATCACGGACCGTTGTAAAGCCCGCCAATAAGGTAGCTTTTGCATGTACTACGGCACGGGCGGTACGCTCTGCACGGCTTTCTGTTAATACCTGGTCGTCCCAGCTGGTTTCATTATAGGGGTGAAGAAATAAATGTGAATGCCCCTCTATCATTCCCGGCATTAAGGTAGTGCCTTTAAGGTCGATGATTTTGGTTGATGCAGGAGCCGTTATTGATCCGGCTTCGCCCACAGCTTCAATATGGTTGCCTTTAACCAATACCTGCCAACCGGTATGCATTTGCTGCCCGTCAAAAACGCGGTCGGGCTTTAACAGGACATAATTATCTGTTTGGGCTTGCGCAAAGAGTTGGGTAAAGGAGAAAAGAATAAGTAATATAAAAAGAGGTGTTTTTTTCATCAACATGGTCTGTTATGGTTTATAAAGATAAAGCTTCCGTTAAAACATAAAAATTAATTATTTTCAATCCCATGCAACCATTTTGCTGCGCTTTTCATCTTACCTTTAAATGATGTTTTTGGAGCACAAGTACACAACAGACGAACTGATTAAACGATGCAAAGCCAGTGAGCGCAAAGCACAGGAATCGCTGTATAAGCAATTCGCATCAAAAATGCTGGGTGTATGCTTCCGGTATGCAACAGACAGGATGGAAGCCGAGGACATGCTGCAGATAGGGTTTGTAAAGGTTTTTGAAAAGATAGCAGATTACAGGGGCGAAGGTTCTTTTGAGGGCTGGATAAGACGGATAATGGTACACGGCTCCATTGAATATTACCGTAAGCACCATAAAATGATGCAGCTGGTTGACCTGGAAGAAGCCGGTAATGAAACGTCGGTTAATCCATTGGCAACGGCAAGGCTGGAAGCAAAGGACCTGTTGTTATTGATACAGCAACTGGCACCGGGGTACCGCATTGTATTTAATTTATTTGCGATAGAAGGCTATTCGCATAAAGAGATCGCTGTATTAACAGGGATATCTGAGGGCGCTTCGAAATCGCAGTTATCAAGGGCGCGTGCCGTGTTAAAAGAACAGATTATAAAAATGGAAGGGGAAAAATATGAGTATGCAGGATAAAGAATTTGATGAAGCATTCCGTTCGAAACTGGATGATTTAACTATTGAACCATCTGGCGGTGTTTGGCGAACGATTGATCACCGGCTTGATAAAGGGAAGCGCAAAAGATCATTGATGCCCTTTTTAAGTGTGGCAGCCAGCATCGTGGTGTTAGTGGCGGTCGGCCTATTGATCATCCCGCAAAAGCAGGCAGGGAACGGTAGCCATCCTGTTAAAAATGTAATTGCTAAAACTATCCCGGCTTTAAGCATGCCCCAGAATATCAAAAAGGACAATAATAAGCCGGTTACGTTAAAGCAAAATGGTACGGTTAACTATGTTAATACAGCAGGTGCCCGGGGCACTGTTGCCGTTTCGCATCCTGTTAAAGAAACCGAATTAAGCTCTGCTAATACGGCAGGCACCGTTGTTGATACTGGGGTAACCATAAAAGCGCCCGAACCGCTTTTGATAGCCGCTGTGCAGCTGAAAATAAAGGATGCCGTTAACCCGGTAGTGCCGGATGATGCCACGCAATTAAAAACAACTGGTGCGGTTGACCCAAGCGCTGACTTTACCGCCAAACCAACATTGGCTGCTGCGCAAATTCCTGTAACGGGCAAGCCGGTTGCTATCGCCAAAAGAAAACATACCATCCGCAGCTTTGGCGACCTGGTAAATGTAGTGGTAGCGAAAGTTGATAAACGCAAAGACAAGATCATTGAGTTTACCGATACCGATGACGACGAAGCAAATATTACGGGTGTTAACCTGGGCATTTTAAAAATAAAGAACGCAAAGTGAGTGGTTGAGTGGGTGAAATGTTGAATAGGTTGATTAAGTGAGTGGTTGATTAGGTAGAAAGCTGTAATACTATCCGACCTAATCCGAACTTAATCAACTTAATTAAACCCAATCCAATTTGATCTAACCGAAACTAACTCAATCAACTTAACAATCAATAAACAACAATTACACAAATCATATGAAACGATTACTATTTACTGCACTTATATTCATTACTACCGGCGTGGTATTTGCACAAAGCAAAGGCATTGACTCTGTAAAAAACACTGCCGATACTACCAAAAAAGGCGTTGGCATAAAACTTGGATACGGGGATGATGCGTCAGAAATCAATATCAATAAAAACAGGGACACCGTTACCGGTCATCATTCTCAGTATCCCCATTTTTCATTCGGCATAACGCTTGCCAGGTTAGACCTTGGTTTTGCAACCCTTATTGACAAGGGGAGCTTTACTTTAAGGCAGCAAAATCAATTTTTAAGTTACCGCGCTTGGAAAACAAGCAACGTTGGTTTTGATGTGCTGCAAATGGGTGCCCGGTTCAGCGATGCTTTTAAGCTTTATTTATCGGCCGGGTTCGACTGGACAAACATCCGCCTGCGCGATCCTGTTACTATTTTACCAAATCAGCCGGTATTAACGGCTGTGCCTACTACGCTTCACCTAACTAAAAACCGCTTTTCATCAAGCTACCTGCGGTTACCTTTATCATTTGATTTCAGGACCAAAGAAGATGCAAGCGGAAAGCGGTTCCATATTGTGGTAGGGCCCGAGGGCGGTTTCCTGCTTACAGCAAGCGTAAAGCAGATCAGTACGGAAAACGGGAAACAAAAGGTGAACGACACCTATAACTACGCCACCTTCCGTTATGGCGGCTTTGCACGCATTGGTTATGGCGCCTGGGGTATTTTTGCCAAATACTATGCCAATAACATGTTCGAAAACAGTCCGCAGCAGGATGGTCTCCGCAACTTTTCGTTCGGTATTATGCTTGGATTTTAATTGTACTGTTCGTCCGGTAAGTTAGGGTTGATGGGACATTGCGGACGGGTAAACCCAATTGTCATTGCGAGCGATAGCGCGGCAATCGCATGCTACACAGAGCAGTTTTGCATGTCGGATCTGCACAGTTCGCGATTGCTTCTTCGTTCCTCCTCGCAATGACGTGGTGGTGAGTTGATGTAACCCTGTCCGCTTTTTTAATCAATTGTCTTAACCTAAAAGCGGACGGACAGTACAACCTCACAATTTTCAACCCTTGCAACAAATTTTGCAATATCTTTGTGAGATGGCAGAGACACCCTTTTTACAGGCAGTTGCGGTAAGTAAAATATTTGCCGGCGGGCAATCGGCTGGCATAAAAAAAACTGATGTTACCATCAGCAAAGGGCAGATAACGGCCATCATTGGCGAAAGCGGCAGTGGTAAAAGTACTTTATTAAAGCTTTTTTATGGTTTGCTGTCGCCGGATAACGGTGAGGTGCTTTTTAAGGGTGACCGTATTTGGGGCCCCGAAGAAAAACTGATCCCCGGTCATGATGCCATGAAAATGGTTACCCAGCAAACCGATGACCTTAACCTGTTTGCCAAAGTATGGGATAATATAGCCTCCATGCTGCCCCACACCGATCTGAAAGCCAAGCAGGAAAAAACGAAAAGCATCATTCACCAGCTAAAGCTTACCCGTATTGCAGAAAAGCAGGTGGTAAGCTTAAGCGGCGGCGAAAAGCAGCGTGTTGCCATTGCCAGGGCATTAATTGTTGACCCCGAGATACTTTTGCTGGATGAACCCTTTAACCAGGTGGATACTTCTTTTCGGGAAGGTTTGCAGCAGGATATCAGGCAGATTGTAAAGGATACGGGCTTAACGGTGATCATTGTATCACATGATCCTGCCGAAGTGCTCTCCATGGCTGATGAACTATTGGTATTAAAGGATGGCACCATTTTAGAATCGGGCAACCCGAAAACGCTGTACCAGCGCCCTGAGTATTTGTATACGGCCCGCTTGCTTACCAATTGTACCGTATTAACCCGCGAGGAAGCCAAAATTTGCGGAATAAAAACCCATGCGGCACAAGTGGTGATCTATCCCGAATGGATAGAAACCGCTAAAACCTGGACGCCCCGGCACTGGATAGTTAAACAAGTATTGTTTAAAGGCTGTTACGAAGACCTGCTGTTAGACAACCAGGGCATAACCATCCGAGTACTGAATGACCACTCCGGCAAATACAATGAAGGCGATAAAGTAAATTTAAAGATCAACAAGTGGCTGGAATATTAGAGCGCGACGTGTGATTTTTAAATCAGATCCTTTAAATGCTTATAATTTGCCTTAACGGTATCTAAAACTTCCTCCATCTGGCCGTTAAGCATTAGCTTGGTCATTGACAGGGCCATACCTTTAACCTGTTCAAATTCTACCTTTGGCGGCATGGCAAGTGCGTTGGGGTCAGTCATAACATTTACAAGTGCCGGGCCTTTATACATAAATGCCTCCTGCATAGCTCGTTTTAGTTCATCGGGATCATGAACGGTGAAGCCTTTCATACCCATGGCCTGTGCTACCAACGCAAAATCAGGATCATACATATCCGTTTGCCAATCAGGAATACCGGCAACTTCCATCTCCAGCTTTACCATGCCCAATGAGCGGTTATTAAATACAATAATTTTTATGGGCAGCTTGTATTGGGTAATGGTGGCAAGGTCGCCCAATAGCATAGAGAGGCCGCCATCTCCGCAAAGCGCAATCACCTGTTGGCCGGGGCATGCCAGCGCGGCGCCTATAGCCTGCGGCATAGCATTGGCCATAGACCCATGATTAAATGACCCAAGCATTTTTCTTTTACCCGTGGCATTAATATAACGGGCACCCCACACGCACGACATACCGGTATCAACGGTAAATATGGCATCATGCGCGGCAAGCTGATCAATTATGTTTGCTACAAATTCAGGATGGATATTTTCTTTCTCACCGCAGTCATCTACATAGGTTTGCATTTTTTGCTTCACCTCATCATAAACTTTAAGCTGCGCCTTTAAAAAGCTGTCGTCGGTTTTTTTGGTGATTATGGGCAACAGCGCTTTAAGGGTATCTTTAACAGATCCGCATAAACCCATGTCAACTTTTGCACGGCGGCCAATGCGCTCAGGCTTTAGATCTACCTGAACAATTTTGCAGTCTGTCGGCATAAAAGGGGTATACGGGAAATCGGTACCCAACAATAGCAGCAGGTCCGATTCATGCATGCTATGATAAGCCGCAGGCAAACCCAAAAGGCCGGTCATGCCGATCTCATACGGGTTGTCATACTGGATATCCATTTTCGAGCGGAAAGAATACGCCACGGTAGCGTTCAGTTTTGCCGCAAGCGCAACTACCTCGTCATGTGCGTCTGCGGCCCCGATGCCGCAAAATAGCGTGATCTTTTGGTGCTGATCTATTAAACCGGCTAATTGCTTCAAGTCTTCTTTCGATGGCTTAACTTCGGCAGTATTTTTAAAAACCTGCATGGCGGTATCTATTTCGGCTGCATCCATGCTGGTTAAATCGCCGGGCAAACCTACTACCGCAACCCCTTTGCGGTGTACGGCAGTTTGTATAGCCGACTGTAACATCCGCGGCAGTTGTTTTGGTGTAGTGGCAATCTGGTTGTATAGACTGCAATCATCAAAAAGCTTTATGGTATTGGTCTCCTGGAAATATTCAGTACCAAATTCAAAGCTGGCCACGGTAGATGCAATGGCAATTACAGGGGCGCCTGAACGGTGTGCATCATACAAACCGTTTATTAAATGCACATGACCCGGCCCGCTGCTACCCGCACAACATGCTAAACCGCTTAACTGCGCTTCTGCGCTGGCGGCATACGCTCCGGCTTCTTCATGCCTTACATGTATCCATTGTATACTTCCTTCACGCCTTACGGCATCGTTTACTTTGTTTAAACTATCGCCGGTAACAGCGTATATTCTTTTTATACCTGCATTCACCAGCATCTCTACCAGTTGATCAGCTACACTTTTTGCCATGGTAATTTATTTAACTATCTTTATTAAGCCTAACCAATTACGGCGGTGAGAGTTTTTATTAATCCAAAAAATAAGGATATGGGGAAAATGGTTATCGCGTGCTATAAGCCCAAACCAGGCAAAGCAGCAGCATTAAAAGAACTGATGAAAACACACCTGCCACGATTAAAGGCGGAGGGGCTGGTTACCAACCGGCAATCTATTATAATGGAAGCTGCCGATGGGACAATTTTAGAAGTGTTTGAATGGCTGTCTCAGGAGGCGATTGACCAGGCGCACACCAACCCGGCAGTATTAAAAATGTGGGGAGAATATGGCGAGGTATGCGATTATGTGCCGGTTGGAAGCCTCACAGAAGCTGCCAATATGTTTGCATTGTTTGATCCGCTGAATTGAAAGGGGATGTTTAGTCCAGAGTCGAAAGTCCGGAGTCTGGAGCCAGAAAAGCACAAAATTGACTTGATACCTTGCGATTAGCTCTCTACCCAGTTACCGTCGTCCTTTATAATACCGATCAGTTCATCCAGCGCATTGGCCGAGCTGATGTTTTTCTTTACGGCTTCTTTACCGCGGTACAGGGTAACTTTATCTGTGCCGGAACCTACGTATCCATAATCTGCATCGGCCATTTCGCCCGGGCCATTAACGATGCAGCCCATAATACCAATTTTTAACCCTTTTAAATGACTGGTACGGCTGCGGATCATTTGCGTGGTAACCATGAGGTCGAATAAGGTGCGCCCGCAGCTTGGGCACGAGATATATTCTGTTTTTGAGATTCTCGACCTTGTAGCCTGCAAAATCCCAAAAGCGGTTGAAGTGATCACTTTGGTTTCAATGCCTGGTGCATCTATCCAGACCCCATCACCAAAGCCGTCAACTAATAAGGCACCGAGATCGGTAGCGGCGTAGAGTTGGAGGTTAGTAGCAGCCCCCTCTAAATCTCCCCCGGTAGGGGAGACTTTTTGATTTATGGTCTCAAAAGAATAGTCTCTTTTAATGATCACGGGCACCTCCAATCCCAGCTCTTCCAACTTTAAAAAGAAGGAGCGCTGATCGGCCATGCCATGTAACTCATTGGTTTCTAAAACAAATACCAGCGAATGATCAAAAGGGAGTGAAGCAAATTCTTCCGTTTCAATGTCAGCGTGTTTTATTCTTACGAGGTTTAAAGCGGACGGACGGTTTTCGGACGTAACATATTCCTGTAAGGTAAATACCGGGTGACACATTGTTTTATCGGCAAGCTTTAACCAGGTTTGGTAATTGTAAAGCTGCTTTAAATTACCGGGGAAATTAAATGATGGCAACTGATCAGCGAGGTAAACAAAATCAACCGATTGCTCGGCCATGTTATATTTATCCAGAACAGGCGAATACAAATACCCGGCGTCATTTAATACAGCGGGGTCTTTTAAGTTTTTGTGCGACAGGTCGATCACCACACGGGGAACCATGTGCCCGCCAATAAAGGCATTGGCCTCGTAAGTGTGGCGGCGTTTATATTCGTATGGTGCGTGTGTGGAAGATTTTTGTCCATGGTCCATGGTCCATGGTCCATGGTTTTTTCCACTTTTAGCCTTTGCCCTGTTCACATATCTTTCTACCAGCGCAATTGCAACCGGGGCTTCGGCTTCGGGCTCTTCGGTTAATGAGACACGTACCGTATCGCCCAGGCCATCTTCCAGTAAAGTTCCTATACCAACGGCTGATTTTATGCGGCCGTCTTCACCATCGCCGGCTTCGGTTACGCCAAGGTGGAGCGGGTAGTTCATACCTTCGGCAACCATGGTTTCTACCAACAGGCGATAGGCTTGCACCATCACCTGCGGGTTGCTGGATTTCATGGAGATCACTAAATTATAATAGTTCAGCGTTTCGCACATCCGCATAAATTCCATTGCCGACTCAACCATGCCTTGCGGGGTATCGCCATAACGGCTCATGATCCTGTCTGATAAGGAACCATGATTAGTGCCTATCCGCATAGCGGTACCGTACTCCTTGCAGATCTTAACTAGGGGGGCAAATTTCTGGTAAATACGTTCCAGCTCTCCCTGGTATTCCACATCGGTATAATCTATCTGGTCGAATTTCTTTTTATCAGCATAGTTGCCGGGATTTACGCGAACTTTTTCAACAATCCGTGCAGCCACTTCGGCGGCATTGGGAGTAAAATGAATATCAGCTACTAAAGGCACTGTGTAACCGCGCTGGCGTAATTGCTTTTTTATTTCGGCAAGATTCTGTGCTTCCTTTATGCTGGGTGCGGTAATACGCACATATTCGCAACCTGCATCAACCATCCTGATGGATTGCTCCACGGTACCCATGGTATCCATGGTATCGGTAGTAGTCATGCTTTGGATACGGATGGGGTTATTGCCGCCCATTGGCACATCGCCAATAGCTACTTCCCGTGTTACAAAACGCGAATATTCAGTTAACGAATTACAATAACGGCCTTGCAGCAATTTAACAGCATCAGTATTCATCAGGCATGACTTTAATCCGTTACAAAAATACGAAATATGTTGATTATTGTTGGAAGGTCGGAAAAAGGTGAAAGCTAAAAGCAAATCCTCACCACCCTGCAGTACACCATTCTTGACATCTCAGGATAAACGCATTAAAATAGTTTAAGGAACATTTATATTAAATAAATAGTTTAAGGAGGCTCCCATGGAGCCATAAAATCCGGGATTGTGTCATTCTATAAACAGGCGACTCCTAACGGAGTCAACATATCACCAAACGAGTTATCGGCTCCGCCGGAGTCACTGGATATTACCAAACGAGCTATTGGCTCCGGCGGAGCCTCCTGTTATAGGAAAGAGAAAAAGCTTACGGCTCCATTAGGAGCCTCCTCTTTGCAGCTGTTTCGGAGCGACGATGAACAGAATTATTTTAATGCGTTTGCCTTGTCTGATATCTGATGCTTTGCTGATTTGTGAAAAGTTCATCTTACCTTAGCTGCGTTTACGCATTATGCAACAAAACCTGCAACAACTATACGGGAATATTGACATTTACCTGTTTGATCAGTTATTAAAAGGCACCTATGATAATTGCCATAAAATACTGGATACAGGCTGTGGTGGCGGCCGTAACCTGGTTTATTTTCTCCGTAATGGTTATGATGTTTATGGCATTGATCCAAACCTGCAGGCAGTTGAAGCAGTTAAAGCTTTGTCGAAAACCCTGGCACCTGTCATCCCATTAACAAACTTTAAGGTGGCTTATGCAGAAGACCTGCCTTTTAATGATGCACAATTCGATCTGGTGATCAGCAGCGCGGTACTGCATTTTGCAAAAGACCAGGCACATTTTGAAAGTATGCTGCATTCCATGTGGCGGGTATTAAAACCGGGTGGCTATCTGTTTGCTCGCCTTGCGTCAGATATTGGTATTGAAGAGCTTGTTCATCCCCTCGGTAATGGCCGTTATTTGCTGCCTGATGGTTCAGAACGTTTTTTGGTTAACGAACAAATGCTGTTGCAATATACCCGCGGGCTGAATGCACAGCTGCACGAGCCATTTAAAACCACCAATGTGCAAAATTTAAGGTGCATGACCACCTGGTGTTTGCAGAAAGTATAATCAAGCTCATGCCTCATTAATAATTTAAAATGAAGCTAACATAAATATCACATTAAACTTTAATTGCTTTGTTGATATTTGCGTGTATTAAATTATTAAAAAATGAGGATCAAATACCTGCTTTTTATCGCATTTGCTTTCGCCACCCTGTCTGCATCATCCCAAACAAAAAAGAAAAAGCCGGCTGTTACAGGGGTAAAAGTTACGCCTGTTTCTACCGGAATTCCCCGTCCTAAATTGGTGGTTGGGATTGTGGTTGATCAAATGCGCTGGGATTACCTTTACCGGTATTATAACCGTTACCAGGACAATGGTTTTAAACGTTTGTTAAACGAAGGCTTTAGCTGCGAAAACACGCAGGTTGATTACATACCAACGTTTACCGGTCCCGGGCATACTTGTATTTATACAGGGTCGGTTCCTGCGATACATGGCATAGCCGGGAATGATTTTATTATCCAGGCAACAGGAAAATCCATGTATTGTACCGAAGATACCTCCGTACAAACGGTAGGCAGTACTTCAAGGGCAGGGCAAATGTCGCCGCGCAATTTATTAACTACAACTGTTACCGACGAGCTAAAACTGGCTACTAACTTCCACTCCAAAGTAATAGGGATAGCCATGAAAGACCGCGGCGGAATTTTACCTGCCGGACATACCGCCAACGCGGCTTACTGGTTTGACGACAAAACCGGGAATTGGATAAGCAGTACTTACTATATGAAAGATTTGCCCCAATGGGCAAAAGACTTTAACGACCAAAAGCTGGCTGAAACTTACTTAAAACAAGATTGGACACCCCTTTATCCTTTAGATACTTATTTACAGAGCACAGCGGATAACAACAAGTACGAAGGGAAATTTAAGGGAACTGATGCACCAACGCTTCCTGTTAAAACATCAGCAATATATAAAGGTAATTTAGGGTTGATCCGTTCAACGCCTTTTGGCAATACTTTAACGTTGGATTTTGCAGTGGCTGCTATAAATGCCGAAGAAATGGGCCAGCACCCGATTACCGATTTTTTAGCGGTTAGCTTGTCCTCGACAGATTATATCGGGCACCAGTTTGGTATCAATGCGGTAGAAATTGAAGACACCTACCTGCGTTTAGACCGTGACATAGCATCGTTTTTAACTTACCTGGATGCGAAGATCGGCAAAGGAAATTACACTGTTTTCTTAACTGCCGATCATGGTGCTGCACATAATACAGCGTTTTTAAATGATCATAATATCCCCGCAGACGTATGGGACGACGGAACAATATTAAAAAAGTTAAATACCTTTTTACTCAGCAAATACAAAGCTGATAACCTGGTACTGGGATTAAACAATTACCAGGTTAATTTAAATTATCATGATATTAATTACCTGCACCTTGATCAGGAATTATTAAAAAAGGATTGTATAGCCTACCTTGAAAAAATACCGGGAGTTGCGTTTGTTGTGGATATGAAAAAAGCTGCGACAGCCGCTGTACCGGAAGCGCTGCGTAACCGGATTGTAAACGGGTATAGCCATAAAAACAGCGGTGAAATTCAGATAATTTTAGAACCCGGATGGTTTACCGGTCACGGATCAGGAGATAGCGGGCCAACCGGTACTACGCACGGAACATGGAATCCTTACGACAACCATATTCCTCTGGTATTTATGGGCTGGGGTATAAAACATGGCAGCCTTACCCGCGAAACCCACATGACTGATATTGCTCCTACTATTGCTGCTTTATTACATATACAGGCGCCAAACGGAAGTATCGGAACCCCGATAAGTGATGTGTTGAAGTAGGAAGAAAGTCGGAAAAGTCCGGAAGCCAGAAAGATAAAGCAACCTCGAATCAATTATAGTAAAAATAAATTTTCTTCCGACTTTCGGGCTTTCCGACTTTCGGAACTCATAGCTATGAAAAAATACATATCAAAATTCCATTATTTAACACAGGATCTGCCGGGGCGAAGCCATATAGAACAGGTTAATATAGCATGCGAAGCCGGTGCTAACTGGATTCAATACCGGTGCCTTACCAAACCGGATGACGAACTGATTGATGAGATTAACCAGTTAGCGGTAATTTGTGACGACTGGGGCGCAACACTAATTGTTACCAATCATTATCATTTATTGGACAAAGTGGATGCACAAGGCGTTCATATTGAAGATTTTGATGCTGACCTGAAAGCCATTCGCAAGGTAATTGGTGAGGATAAAACACTTGGGGCATCGGCTACTAATATTGAGCGTTTAACCGCTGTGCAAAGCACCGGGGTAGTTGATTATTGCGGATATGGCCCTTTTGCCCATACCGATACCAAGCCGAACAATAAACCCTTGCTAGGATTTGAAGGCTACCGGGAGCTGCAAAAACACCCGGAAATTGAGATCCCGGCGATAGCAGTTGGTGGAATTCAGCTAACTGATGTTGATCTCCTTATAGCAACCGGAGTTTATGGCATCGCAGTTTCTGCAGCTGTAAACCGGGCTGCAGATCCGGCAAGGGCAATAAAGGAGTTTTATAAAAAGATATATTAATTATCTTTAGCTGAACCATTTGCCCTCAACTATTTTTAACTAATCTCTAATTAACCAACCTCCAATCTCTAATCCCCATGTCATCTCATCATATTGTTCGTGAAAAGCAGGAGCCAGCATTGCTGGTACTGAGCCTGAATGAGTTTTCTGATGAGTTGCTGGGCCAGCTGCTGGAGTGGAGCCCGACAGTGATCACAACACCGCAAACAGCCGAAGCACTGATTGCTTACGGCATAAAAATTGATTGTATAATTAATAATACGGTTGATGAAGTTTTACAATCAGACGTAAGGCTATTGCCGGCAGGCGACCATCCATTAACAGAAGCGGCTTTAAAATATTTAATTGCCAATAATTATCCGGCGGTAAATATTATAACCGACGAATTAGATTTAGCGGATTATATGCCTTATGCAGATAAGATCAACCTTGTTATTTTTAATGATCATCACAAAATTTATCCGGTAAATTCCGGGTTCAATAAATGGAAACCCAAAGGGGAGCTTATTGAATTATTAGGCTTTGCGAAAGAGCTTAATTTAACCGGACTGGATCATGTAAAAGGGCGGCAATATAAAACGGCAATGGACGGGTTTTTTAGCCTTTCTTTTAATGAGCCGTTTTTGTTTATTGCCGAAGAAATTTAGTTAAGTACATTAAAGGAGAATAGTGAATGTAAACAATCTGTGGTTTATTAGCTATATAACCCGTTTTGTTGTTATATTTAAAAATAATTAATCCGATATTAAACCGTTTAACAAAGCGTTAGTCTAAAAATCAGTACACCTGTCCTAATCCAGACAAATCTGATTATATTTAATAAATCTAAAAATGCGATATAGAAATTTACTTTACATAGCTTTAAGCACACTGGTTTGTTTGTTTTTAGCAATCCCGGTCAGCGCACAACGTGGCAATAGCGGCGGTGGTGGCGGCGGCGGCGGTGGCACCAAGCCGTCCGCTAGCAGCAGTTCGTCAGGCAGTAGCTCTGTAAGCGCCCGTCCTTCAGGAGGAGGTGGTGGCTTGAGTGTAAGGCCGCAAAGCACCGGGGGCGGCAACGCAGGTGTACGTCCATCATTCGGCGGTGGTGGTGTAAGGCAACAAACAGGCATTTCACAGGGCGGCGCAGCACAACCAGCAAGAGGCCGCGTGTATGTTGACCGCCAGGGCAATATTTTAAGAGGGCAAACTAACTATAATCCGGGAGTTGGCGTTAGCCCGCAGCAAAGAGGAAATTATGGCATGGCTCCGCGTACAGGAGTAGTAGCCGGTGGCGTTGGTGTAAGAGGCTCGATTAACGCGGCGGGAGTTAGCAGCTATCGCACAGCACCACAGATAGGATATGGCCATGGTGGTTATTGGGGAAATCATGGTTATTACCATTTCAATCATGGGTACTATGGGTCTTATTATTCGCCAAGGCTCGGATTTGCCTGCGCGGTTTTACCATACGGATATTATCCTTTTTACTATGGTGATTATCAATATTACTTTAGTGATGGTTTGTTTTATACCTACGACAATAGTTCATATACGGTGGTTGAACCGCCTATAGGTGCTGAAATCACCACATTACCTGAGAAGGCCCAATCGATTGTGATTAACGGGCAGCAATACTATGAACTGAATGGTGTTTATTACCAGCCGGTTACCAAAGATGACGGAACAATAGTTTACATGGTGGCAGGAAAGGATGGCGAGTTGAGTACCAATTCAGTTCAGGACAATCAGCAACCACAAGGCCCGCAAATGGGAGATATAGTTAGTCAGTTGCCGTCGGATTGCAGGAAGATAAAAGTTAACGGCTCCGTATTATTCGTATCGCCAGACGGCGTATACTACCAGCAAATTGTTGATGCGAATGGGAATACAACTTTTAAAATTGTTGGTCTTCCATCTGATGAACCGGGACAAAATTAATCGTTTTTAATATAAAATTTACAGGGCGATCCAATACCAGGGTCGCCCTTTTTTATTTAACCTCCTGATCTTTTAACAATAGTATATCTTAATTTTACCCTTACATTTACCTGTATGAAACATTTTTTTTACCTGGCTTTATTTGTATTAATAAATATCTCGCTTGCGGCCGCTGCTGATAAAAGTGACAATTTGAAATTATTTACCGCCGATAATGCCAATATACAATATGTTGGAAGGATAGATTTTTCAAATCCACAACAAGCCCGGATCTGGGCTCCGGGTGTTTATATAAAAGCTAAATTTAAAGGGAAAAGGTGCGAGATTTTAATCAACGATGAAGTGCCCGGTGCAACCAACCACAACTACCTTGAAATTATAATTGACTGTAAAAACCCTTACAGAATAAAATTGACCGGTAAAACAAACACCATAAATGTACCAGATAGCTTGTCGGATACGGAGCATACGGTAATGATCTGTAAGGATACCGAGTCAAATATCGGTTACATTGATTTTGTGGGCTTCCGATGCGAAAAACTGTTGCCGCTTCCGGCAAAGCCAAAACGTAAAATAGAATATTTCGGCGATTCAATTACCAGCGGTACGGGTATGGACCTATCTGTGATACCCTGCGGTGCCGGCCAGTGGTATGATGAACACAATGCCTATATGAGTTATGGCGCCCAAACATCACGTAACCTGGATGCACAATGGCAGCTAACTGCTTTGGCTGGCGTAGGCCTGGTGCACAGCTGTTGCAACATGAATGTTGTTATGCCGCAGATATATGATAAGGTTTTTCTGCGTGGAGATACCATTAATTGGAACTTTAAGAATTATCAGCCTGATGTGGTTACAATATGCCTGGGCCAGAATGACGGGCCGGATCAGGATTCTACCAAATTCTGTAGTACTTATGTGAAATTAATTGAGGATATCAGGCAGCATTACTCAAAAGCGGATATTGTTTGCCTCACCAGCCCAATGGGCGATCAAAAATTAACTTCTGTAATGCAACGTTATCTCACAGGTATTACCAATTATATGAATGCCAACGGCGATAAAAAAGTTTATAAATACTTTTTCTCAAGGCAATACCATAATGGCTGCGGTGGTCACCCGGATATGGCAGATCATAAGCTTATAGCGAATGAGTTAACAGCATATATTAAACAACTAAAAGGCTGGTAAATTAAAATAGCGATGGATTGCGCCACCGCTATTAAATGTTATTCATTTAATCTTAACACACTGAATGCTCATAAGTAGGTCAAGATTATTTTTTTATATCAACTTGTCCGGTGTAATAGGCAAATCCCTAACACGTTTCCCGGTAGCGTTGTAAACTGCATTTGCTATAGCTGCTGCTACGCCGATCGTAGCTATTTCGCCCATTCCCTTTGCACCTATCGGGTTAATGTAAGGATCGGGTTTATTTACAAACAAGGCTTCCACCTGCGGGATGTCTGCCTGCACGGGTACATGGTAATCAGCAAAGTTGTTGTTTATTAAACGGCCATAACGGTGATCAATTACGGCCTCTTCCATCAGGGCCATTCCTGTTCCCATTATTGTTCCGCCTTTTATCTGGCTGGAAGCAGTTTTATTGCTGATAATGGTGCCGCAATCGGCAACAGAAACCGCTTTATCAACTTTAACCACACCTGTAGCAGGATGTACCAGCACTTTCATAAAGTGAACCGACCATGAATACATTGCGTATTTATTTTGTTCGGGCCCTCCATGTGATGTGGTAGTTACCTCAAGTTGCTGAAGGTTATGCTTTTTCAATATTTGAACATAATCCATTTTACCGGATTCGGTTGTGCCGTTTAACTCCTGGAACTTTGCCTGTAACTCCTTACAAGCGTCGTTAACAGCCGATCCTACTGTTGAAGTGATTGATGATCCACCCTGGGTAGGCGAAGGCGGCAAAGACGAATCTCCCAGGTCAAATTTGATCTTTCCGGCCGGTATTTCCATTATATCTGAGGCTATGGATACCATAGCAGTGCCGGTTCCCGGACCAATATCTGTAACGGCGGTTTGTAAAAGAAGCGTGCCATCGGCCATCATCCGGGCCAATACTGTTGCAGAGCCCCGATAAGCACCAAACATTCCGGCACCCATCCCGTAGCCAACCAGCCAGCCCTTTTCTATAACGCTTCCCGGTTTCTGATTGCGGTTACTCCATCCAATACGGTCAGCACCAAGTTTATAGGCGTCATTTAAAAATTTACTGGAATAAGGCTTCCCGCTCAGCGGATCTGTGTCGGCATAGTTTTTAAGACGCAGCTCTATCGGGTCCATATTAAGCGCATAAGACAGCTCGTCAATAGCCGATTCCAATGCAAAAGCACCTGTTGCCTCACCCGGACCACGCATAGGTGTTGGCGTATTTACATTGAGCGAAACAAGCTTATAGCGCGTAGTTACATTTGGGCTTGCATACATCAATTGGCTGATGTTAACTGAATTTTCGGTAAAATCCTCGTAAACCGATGTTTGTCCTGCTGCTTCATGTGTAATGCCTACAAATTTGCCATCGGCAGTAGCACCCAAACCTATTTTTTGCCAGGTTAAAGGGCGATAACCTACTGAAGTAAACATATCTGCACGGCTTAAAACCAGTTTAACCGGGCGTTTTACCACTTTGGCTGCTAAAACAGCGGCAATTTCGTGTGGCCATGTACGTAGTGCCGCCCCAAAAGCACCGCCAACAAAAGGTGACGTCACCTGTACGTTATCCGGCGGCAACTTAAATGCTTGTGCAATATTTTTTTGAGTTGCTTTTATCCCTTGCGTTTTATCAAAAACGGTTAATTTGTCATCTGCATCCCAGCGCGCAATAATAGCATGCAACTCCATTGGGTTGTGCACTTCGGTCGGAATAAAATATTCCTGCTCAACTTTTACCGGGGCATTTTTATAGGCATCGTCCTCGCCTCTTGAATAATCTTTACGCGGTGTAAAGCCATTACTCCTGTTTTTTATCAGATCGGTTTGATGCGGTTCAACGTTATAAGTTGCTGTTACCAGGGAAGCCGCGAACAAAGCTCTTTCAAATGAGTCTGCGATTACTAATGCTATTGGCTGGCCATTGAAATAGATTTGCTCATCATAAAATATTTTTAGCATCCCCTTGGCCTGCGGTTTATCGGTTTGGTAGCCCGGTACCTTTGGCGCATTAAGGTAAGTGATCACTGACAATACTCCGGGAGCACCTTCGGCTTTTTTTATATCAAGTGTTTTTATACTGCCTTTGGTAATGGTACCCGGGACTAATACGCCGTAGGTTATTCCTTTAACACTATATTCAGCAGAATATTTGGCCTTTCCTGTAACTTTTAACCGTCCGTCAACCCGGCTTATTCCTTCCAGTGTTGATGTTTTGTTTAATATTTTGTTTTCCATGTGTTTGTTCATTGGTTTATTAGCTCATTAGTTCATTAGTGTTATCACCACCCCTTAAACTTTATAACCTTCAACAATTTTTCCTCTTAAAAATAGTCACCTAATCAAGTTAATGCAGTCCAATCAACCAGTTTATCAGGAGTGATTGGCAAATTCCTGATCCTTTTACCCGTTGCGTTATATACGGCGTTGGCTACTGCAGCGGCCATGCCAATCAGGGCTATCTCGCCCATGCCTTTTGCGCCTATCGGGTTTATATTGATATCCGGTTTATTTACAAAAATGGCTTCTATTTGCGGTATATCGGCACTGACCGGCACGTGATAGTCGGCTAAATTATTATTTATCAAACGTCCGTACCGGTCATCAAAAATGGCTTCTTCCATTAATGCCATACCAATGCCCATAACGGCACCGCCTATCACCTGGCTGCGTGCTGTTTTAGGGCTGATGATCCGTCCGGAATCTGCCACACAAACCACTTTATTAAGTTTAACAACGCCTGTTGCAGGGTTTACCAATACCGACACAAAGTGTACAGACCATGAATACATGGCGTATTTATCAACCTCGGCGCCTGCTTTTGAATCAGTAACCACCTGTAGTTGGGTTAAGTTATGCTGTTTAAGTATTTTGGCATAATTGGGCTTGTCCTCGCCGCCATTGCCTATCAGTTGCTGAAATTTTTCTTTCAGATCCCGGCAAGCCATATAAACTGCCGAGCCCACGCTTGAAGTGATGGTAGAACCACCCTGTTGCGGCGCATTTGGATAAAGGGAATCACCGAGGTCAAACCTGATCTGATGTGCCGGGATACCCATAGTTTCTGATGCTATAGCAACCATAGCCGTACCTGTTCCCGGGCCAATATCGCTTACGGCTGTTTGCAATACCAAAGTGCCATCTGCAAGCATCGTAGCTTTTACGGTTGCAGGTTCCCTATCTGCTCCAAATACTCCGCCAGACATGCCATAGCCCAGCAGCCAGCCGTCTCTGGTGACTGATCCGGCTTCCTGTTTTCGATTTTTCCAACCAATACCTTCAGCGCCTAATTTATAAGCATCTTTCAGGTTTTTACCTGAGAATGGCTTGCCACTTTCAGGATCGGTTTCTGCATAGTTTTTTAAACGTAGTTCTATTGGGTCGATATTGAGTTTGTAGGAAAGCTCATCCAGGGCTGATTCAAGCGCAAAAGCCCCCGTGGCATCACCGGGACCACGCATCCATGTGGGCGAACCTACATCAAGCCCGAGTATTTTATTGCTTGAATTTACATTGGGGCAGGCATACAGCGAACGGCTGATATCTGTCGGGCCTTCTGCAAAGTCTTCATAAGTAGATGTTTGGCCTACTGCATGGTGAGTGATGCCCACCAGCCTCCCCTCGGCGGTGGCGCCTATCCCTATTTTTTGCCAGGTAAGCGGCCGGTAACCCACCGACGTAAACATATCGGCCCTACCTAAAACCAACTTAACGGGCCGTTTAACAACCTTTGCACCGATAATTGCCGCAACTTCGTGCGGCCAAACCTGTAACGCACTCCCAAAAGCGCCGCCAACAAATTTGGAATGAACCTGCACATTTTCTACCGGTATATGAAATAGTTTGGCAATGTTGCTTTGGGTATCCTTTACGCCCTGCGTTTTGTCCCAAACGGTTATTTTATCGGCTGCATCCCATCTGGCTATCAGCGCATGCAACTCCATTGGATTATGCACTTCGCTGGGTAACATGTATTCCTGCTCAACTATAATTGGCGCAGATTTGTAAGCATCAACGATGCCGCGTTTGTATTCCGTGTCGTCATGTGTAGCAACGGCTTTGCCCAGGTTATCCTTTAAATTGGTAATATGCTTTTCAGCAATATATTGTGCATTTACCAACGAAGCGGCGAATAATGCCCGTTCAAAAGTATCAGCAATTACCAACGCTACCGGCTGCCCGTTGTACAGTATCTGGTCATCATTAAAAACCTTAACCGGCCCTTTAACTGCAGGCTTTCCCGGATCGGTTGCCACCTGATAACCCGGCACTTTTGGTGAGTTAAAATGCGTAATAACCGCCAAAACACCCGGCGCATGTTCAGCTTTTTTTATATCGATGGATTTGATCTTTCCTTTAGTGATGGTACTTCCAACCAAAACACCATAGACTAACCCTTTTACAGCAAACTCAGCCGAATATTTGGCGGCACCGGTTACTTTTAACCGGCCGTCAACCCGGCTGGGGCCATCGCTTGAAGATGGTTGCTTTTTGTTATCAGTCATTGATTTATTGATGGTACTCATCACGTCACATTATTAAACTAATCCGGATGCGTGTTTCAATGCTTCGGTAATGGTTGCAGGAGCCAGTTTTAATTTAAAGGCATTATATTCATAAGCCTTTGCACCTTGCATGGCTATTTGTGCCGCCTGTTTAAAGCTATCTTCGGATACGGCTTTACCAACCAGGAACTTCTCGGCCTCAAACAAACGCCATGGCTTATGCGCCACGCCGCCCATTGCCAAACGTGCCTGACGGATGGTACCATTGCTGATATCCAAACCTGCCGCAACTGATACCAGCGCAAAAGCGTATGACTGCCTGTCGCGGACCTTTAAATAGTAGCTGTTTTTGGCAAAGTTATTATCAGGTATATCCACTCCGATGATCATTTCATCTTTCGCCAGTGTGTTATCAACATCCGGATGCTCACCCGGCAAGCGGTGGAACTCTGTAAAAGGAATACGCCTTTCGCCTTTTTTACCGGCTATTATCACGGTTGCATCCAGTGCAGCCAAACCAACGCACATATCACTTGGGTGTACGGCTATACATTTGTCTCTTGTACCGAATATAGCATGCATGCGGTTTAACCCGCCCATTGCGCCACAGCCCGTGCCGGGCTCGCGTTTGTTACAAGGCATAGTTGTATCATAAAAATAACTACAACGTGTACGTTGCATCATATTGCCGCCAACGGTAGCCATATTACGCAATTGCGGCGATGCGCCTGCTTTAAGCGCCATGGAAAGCAACGGAAATTTTTGAACTACGATACCGTTCTCTGATACCGTACTGTTCAATGCCAAAGCACCTATATGCAAACCGCTTTTTGTGGGCGTTATATTTTTTAATGGCAGATGGGTGATGTCGACCAACTTATCAGGTGCGGTAACACCGCGTTTCATCAGGTCGATAAGATTGGTGCCGCCGGCTATAATTTTGGTGCCGGGTTTACTGATGGCATCCAGCGTGCTTTGCTGCGTGGCAGCACGGAGGTATTGAAACTGTTTCATACTATTTGTCCTCCTGATTTTACTTCCTGTATGGCATTAACAATATTAGGATAAGCCCCACAGCGGCAAATATTACCGCTCATGTATTCCCTGATCTCGGTTTCCGAATTGGCATGCCCCTCGCGGATACAAGCTACCGCCGACATTATTTGTCCCGGCGTGCAATAACCGCACTGGAAACCATCGTGTTTTAAAAAGGCTTCCTGCATAGGATGCAGCTCTTCGCCTTTTGCAAGGCCCTCGATGGTGGTTATCTTTTTACCACTTGCCATAACGCCAAGGGTAAGACAAGAATTTACGCGGTGACCGTCCACATGTACCGTGCATGCGCCGCACTGGCCATGATCGCAGCCTTTCTTTGTACCCGTAAGATCAATCTGTTCGCGCAGGATGTCAAGCAATGTGGCCCGCGGCTCAACCGAAAGATTATGCATTACGCCGTTCACTTCCAGCTTTACAGGTACTTTTTCAAAGGCCTCTGCTATTTTTTCGTCAAGATGCATGGCCGCGGCCTTAACTGCAGGTGCCGGGGTAAGGGCAACGGCGGTTATAAAGGCTGATTGTTTGAGAAAATTACGGCGTGAATTATCTTTCTCCTCCAATTCGCTCTCCGGCTTTGAATGGGCATTTTTATTTTCCATAGATAATTACTTTAGATGATGTGAATTTACCTATTTTTCGTAAAAAGAAAAACATAGAACAGCTTTTTTACAATTGAAAGCGTTATATTTTTAAATATATAATGCTTTTATACAGGCATTTATGTAATAAAGCTTAAAAAATGCAGGAACTTTTGTGGGACTATTTTTTTAGTTAGTAAATCTTAATTTCAACTAACGCCCATCGTCGACGGGCGTTAGTTGAAATATTGCAAAAGAAAGGTTTAATTATTTATGCTTTAGCTGAGATGCCGCCGCAGTATCTAAAAACCATTGGATCTCACCAACGATAGGTTCAATTAATTGGGCCGGGAATTCTTCAATATCTTCATCATCCTCCAGCACATGGTGAACTGCAATTGCCTTGCCTTCTCCATAAACTAAAAAGGCAATATGCTTGGCTTCGTTTATTAAAGGCGCATTCAAAGTAATACGATAAACCTGTTGATCTTCCAGAAAGACATCTTTTACTCCGGGCGTCCTGTCGTGTAAAACAGGTGTGAAAGGAAATAAGGAGGCAGTATGAGAATTATCGCCCAGGCCAAGTAAAATCAGGTCAAAGCTTAATTCATCTTCGTCAAAGAACTGCTCTACTTCTTCCTCGTATTTTTTAGCTGCTTCAGATGGGGAAAGACTTGTATCAACCGGGAAAATATTTGAGGGACTAATTTGCAAAGGATCAAACAGTGCTTTTTTAGCCATCAGGTAATTGCTGTCCTTATTGGTTTGGGGTACATTACGCTCATCTCCAAAAAAGAAATAAACCTTTTCCCACTGTACCTTATCTGCAAATGATGAAGCCAGTAATTCGTATAGCTTTTTAGGGGAGCTTCCGCCAGACAGCGCAACGGAGAATTTACCTTTTGCGGTTATTTCCTCATCGGCTATTTTAACAAAGTGCGCCGCCAAAGCAGCAAGCACCTCATTTTCACTATTAAAAATATTCAATTTCATTGTGTTGGTGTTAATGATTAGAGGCTGGAAAATGTTTAACAAAGTTTTAACTAATCTCTAACCTCCAGCCTCTAATCTCTACTTTTTACCATTTACAGGTAAGGTGAACCAATTAAATCCATCGCGGGCAATTAGTGCTTCGGCAGATTCAGGACCCCATGAATCGGCAGAGTAATTAGGGAAATTCAAACTCTTTTTACTTTGCCAGGTATTTAAAATCGGCATTACCAGCTCCCACGCCGCTTCAACCTGATCACCGCGCATAAACAGGGTTTGATCACCCAGCATCGTATCCAGTATCAGCGTTTCGTAAGCTTCAGGAGCCTGGCTTGCATAAGTGCCTTTATAATCGAATACCATGTCAACGGCATTTAATACCATATTAAGTCCAGGGCGTTTGGCCTGAACCTGAAGGCGGATGCTCATTTCAGGCTGAATGCTGATGATCAACCGGTTTTGCTGCCAGCTTTCGCTTGCTTCTGAAGGAAATATTAAATGCGGAACATCTTTAAATTGTATGGTAATAACCGATGAAGACTGGTGCATCCTTTTACCTGTACGTAAGTAGAAGGGAACACCCTGCCAGCGCCAGTTGTCAACAAAAAACTTTATAGCTGCAAAGGTTTCTGTATTTGACTGCGGATCAACCTTTGGTTCTTCACGATAACCCGGAACTTCTTGCCCCTTCATCCAACCGCTGCCATATTGGCCTCTAACTGCAGAAAGGCGTACATCATCAGGACTAAATCTGCGCATGGCTTTTAACACATCCACTTTTCGGTCGCGTACCTCATCGGCATTAAAACTTACCGGCGGCTCCATTGCAATATGGCAAAGCAACTGAAGCAAATGGTTTTGAATCATATCCCGCATTGCTCCTGCTCCGTCGTAATAATCGCCGCGCTCTTCAACGCCTAATTGTTCGGTAACAGATATCTGTACGTGTTCAATATAATTACGGTTCCAAAGCGGCTCCATAATAGAGTTGGCAAAACGGAAGGCCATAATATTCTGAACGGTCTCTTTACCAAGATAATGATCAATGCGATAGATCTGACACTCATCAAAAATCCCTGAAAGTAATTTATTTAATTCTTTCGCTGTTTCCAGATCATGACCGAATGGTTTTTCAATTACAATCCTTACCCTTTTTGGATCATCGGTTAGTTTAGCCTTTGCAAGGTTTGAGGCGATAATGGGGAATAAGTTTGGCGATACGGCCAGGTAATAGATCACATTTGCTTTGATTTTCCAATCTGCGTTATGTTTTTCTACCCTTTTTCCAAACTCTTTGTAAGTTTCGAAATCCTTTATATCTGATACCTGGTAATAAATGTTTTTTGCAAATTCATCCCACTTTGCTTTTGCCGCTTTACCGCTTCGTGAAAACTGGTTGATATCGTTTAACAAGTTTTCCCTGAATTGCTCATCAGAAAGCTTGGTACGCCCGGTACCTATTATAGAAAACTGGTTGGGTAACCAGCCATCCAGGAATAAGTTATAAAGAGCAGGGGCAATTTTCCGCGAGGTTAAATCGCCGGTGCCACCAAATATAATAAATATGGTAGGGTCTGATTTTATGGTTGTGCTCATATTAAATTCTGTCGGCTTATTAAAAAATTATAAATTAATCCTGGCTTTTTGGAACCCATTGCGTGTGAAATACACCTTCTTTGCCAATCAGCTCGTATGTGTGTGCGCCAAAATAATCGCGTTGTGCCTGGGTAAGGTTTGAAGGCATCCTTTTGCTGCGGAAGGTGTCAAAGTAACTTAAAGATGCCGCATAAGCAGGTGCCGCTATCCCGGCCGCTATAGTTGCCGATACAACGGTACGGGCTCCGGTAACGGCAGCTGTAACTAAATCATGCACATTCCCATCTAATAACAGATGCGCCAGTTTAGCATCTTTCTGGTAGGCATTGTAAATATCATTTAAAAATAAAGACCTGATAATACATCCGCCGCGCCATATTTTGGCTATCTCACCAAGCTTTAAATCGTATTTGTATTCTTCAGAGGCCCTTGACAGTAAATGCATTCCCTGAGCATAACTGATGATCATATTAAAATAAAAAGCCTGCTCTAACGCAGCTAAAAATTCCTCTTTATTTACATCAAGTGAAATTTCATCTTTACTGTACAGATCAGCTGCCTGCTCACGCAATTGTTTGTATTTTGACAGATCGCGCATTGAAACGGCTGTATCGATTGTTGGGATAGGTGCCTGCAGGTCCATTGCTACCTGCGATGTCCATTTACCGGTGCCTTTGGCTTTCGCTTCATCTTTTATATCGTCCAATAATAAATGGTCAGCACCTGGGGCTTTATAAGCAAAAATATCTTTGGTGATTTCTAATAGAAACGACTGCAGCCTGCCATCGTTCCATTTGGCAAATACTGCGCCTATGGCTTCATTGTCAAGCTTTAAGCCTTTTTTAAGGATCTCGTAAGTTTCCGCTATCAACTGCATTAAACCATACTCAATCCCGTTGTGTACCATTTTAACAAAGTGCCCTGATGCACCCGGACCTATATAAGTTACGCAAGGCGCGCCATCAACTTTAGCTGCAATTGATTCCAGTATCGGCTTCATTACGTTGTACGCATCTTTATCGCCTCCCGGCATCATGCTCGGGCCTTTGCGCGCACCCTCTTCACCACCTGATATACCCATGCCAAAAAAGTGAAAGCCTTTTGCTTCCAGCTCATCCACACGGCGGTTGGTATCTGTAAAATGTGAGTTGCCGCCATCTATTAAAATATCTCCTTTATCCAGCAAAGGCAATAATTCTGCTATCACGTCGTCAACAATTTTACCCGCAGGTACCAGCATCATTATAGCACGCGGACTTTTCAGGCTTTCAACAAATTTGCTTACATCGCTAAAACCTTTCAGGTTATGGTGCGTGCTTTCCTTTTCTAACAACTCGCCCTTTGAGGCGTCTGTATCAAATCCGGCACCCTTTACGCCATGGTCGCCCATGTTAAGCAGCAGGTTACGGCCCATAGTACCAAGGCCAATCATACCGAAATCGTATTTATCTGGAGTATTGCTCATTTTAGTTTTGGTTGATTTTCTTTTTTTAATTCTTCCAATATTTTTTTGGTGGTCTCGAAATCGATATGCTGAAAAGCGCGCATACCCAATTTTTGAGCCGCGTTTGCAAACATTATCCTGTCATCAAAATATACGCATTGACTTGGTTGAGCAAGTGCAACGCCCATTGCAAGGTTGAATATTCCCGGATCGGGCTTGCGCATTTTCACTTCGCACGATGATATAAAAGCATCGAATACTTCATGTAGCTTAAATTTCTTAACGCGGTAGTCATTCAATTCTTTCCCCTCGTTATTGATGGAGATGATGCGGAAACCGCAGTCCTTTTTCCATTCCCTAAGCCACTGAAGCGTTCCGGGTAGTTCAACGCTTTGCCTGTACATAAATTCCTTAAAATCTTCACGGGCAAAATCACGGGGATGGTTAAATACTACCGTGTCCAGGTACTCATCAAGTGTGATGTTACCCATTTCATATACATTAAATATGAAAGTGTGCAATTCTTTAACTTCCTCATAATCGAGGCCAAATTTTTCTGATGCTTCCCTGCGGGATTCATGCCCCCAGCCATTGCTGAGGAGCACGCCGCCAATGTCGAAAAACAGAATTTTTACCGATGTAGCTTCCAACTTACTTAAACTTTGCTTTTTTGATCTTCGATGGCCTGTAGCAGTTTTTCAAATGGCTTATTGAACTTTTCAATACCTTCATCTTCCAGCTGCTGGGTAACAGTATCAATTTCAATTCCTGCCTTTTTCAATTTTTCTAATATTTCAGTGGCTTTATCCAGATCCTGCTCTAAAGTATTGGCGGCTACACCGTGATCGCGAAAGGCTTCGATGGTTTCCAAAGGTGCGGTATCAACAGTATCAGGACCAATAAGGGCCACAACATAGTTGGTATCTTTAAATGCAGGGTTTTTACTGCTGGTACTCGCCCATAACAAGCGTTGTGGCTTGGCGCCCTGTGCAGCCAGTTTTTCCCAGCGTTCGCCGCTGAACACTCTTTTATAAATTTCGTAAGCTTTTTTTGCTGACGCGATAGCAACTTCGCCTTTCAGTTCGCCTAATCCTTTTTCGTCCAGCATCGGGTCAACCAAAACATCGATACGGCTTAAAAAGAAACTGGCTACAGATGATATGTGACCAATTTTGTGGCCTGCTTTTAAATGATCTTCCAAACCTGCTATGTAAGCTTCGGTTACTTCTTCATAACGCTTTAAGCCGAACAGCAGGGTAACATTAATATTGATTCCTTTTGCAATAGATTGCCTGATGGCAGCCAACCCTGGTTGGGTACCCGGAATTTTGATCATTACATTTTTGCGGTTAACCTTTTTCCAAAGATCTTCTGCCTGTTTAGCAGTTTCTTCTGTTTTTAAAGCTAAAAACGGTGATACTTCAAGACTCACATAACCATCGGCACCTACAACACCTTCGTTGTATACACCATCAAAAAGATCTGCTGCTTTTTGTATGTCGCTTATAGCCAGCCCGAAAAATATTTCTTCGTTGGTTTTATCACTTTCTGAAAGTGTACGGATATCTTCATCATAGTCAGAACTGCTGGTAATGGCTTTTTCAAAAATGGCAGGGTTTGACGTAACGCCCCTTACTCCATCCTCATCAATCAGTTTTTTTAAGTTTCCTGATGAAATGATTTGACGGTCTATAAAATCCAGCCAGATACTTTGTCCGAAGCTGTGTATTTGTTTTACTTTGTTAGTTTCCATTGTAATGTAGTTTTAAATTATTGTTCTTTCTGGACTGTAAATTTCGTCAATAAACGTACCACCATTGTCAGGTAATAGTAGTATTACATTTCTTAATCAGGCAACCAAAACCTCGACATTGTAATTAATAAAAAGGCCGCTTTCAATTACCCCTGTGATTGATTTTATTCTCAGCTCCAGGCCATCTGTTATCTGGTTAAACCGGACATCCAATATTAAATTGCCACTTTCAGTTATAACAGGACCATCTTTTCCTTTAGCCGGCCTTAACAAAAGGCCTTCAACGCCCAGTTTTGACAATTCTTCTTCCACGTGCAATAACGCTTCCGGGAAAATCTCAATAGGTACAGGGAAATTGGTGCCTAATTTATTTACCAGTTTTGTATCGTCAATTATAATATAGTTTAGCGGGCTGGAGCTGATCAATAGTTTTTCTTTAAACATAGCGCCTCCTCTGCCTTTAATTAAATTATGGTCGGGGTCTACCTCATCTGCGCCGTCAAATAACCAGTCGGGCCGGTTATCCAACAGGGTGGTTAAGGGGATTCCGAGGTTGCTGCAAGCCATCGCAATTTCAACAGACGTTGGTATGGCTTTAATATTCAGCCGCTCGGCTTTAATTTTTTTGGCGATTGCAAACAATGCCATGTAAACTGTAGACCCGGATCCAACGCCTAATATATCTCCGTCCTTTACCTTCTCAGCAATTTTCTCGGCAACTTTTTGCTTCCCTTCTTTATTGATGATCGTATCAGACCAGGGAAGATTTTTGATTAAATTACTTTGCCAATTCATTATTGTTGCAGGATGTATGTTATGAGTTGAAGGTCAACAATTAACGGGGCTTTAGACTTACGAAGTTTTTTAAACTTCGTAAGTCTTGCTCTTCTAAAACCTATAACAGTGCTTTCGCCCTTTTAACTACGTTATCTACCGTAAAACCGAAATGTTTGTAAAGGTCTTCTGCCGGTGCTGATTCACCAAAGGTGGTCATACCCAGCATATCGCCTTCGTCAGTAGTATATTTGTGCCAGCCCATTGGAGATGCCATTTCTACTGCTAAACGTTTACGGGAAGCTTTCGGAAATACTTTTTCCTTGTAAGCAGCATCCTGTTTTTCAAACAGTTCCCAGCTTGGCATACTTACCACGCGGGTTGAAATTCCTTCAGCTTCCAGTTTTTCCTGTGCCTGCATAATCAGGGCAACTTCAGATCCTGTCGCCATCAAAATCAAATCAGGGTTTTTGCTTGCCTCTGATAAAATATAAGCTCCTTTTTCCAGTTCGCTTGCTTTACCATATTTATCCTGATCAAGTATCGGTAAGCCCTGGCGGGTAAATACCAACACAACCGGACCGCCTTTATGCTCTATAGCCACACGCCATGCATGTGAGCTTTCGTTTGCATCTGCCGGGCGGATAACGGTAATATTAGGTATAGAACGCAGGGAGGCCAATTGTTCAATAGGCTGGTGCGTAGTTCCGTCTTCCCCTAATCCAATACTGTCATGCGTATAAACAAATATCGGGCTTATCTTCATAATGGCAGCCAAACGAATTGGCGGGCGCATATATTCAGAAAACATCAGGAAGGTTGCTCCAAACGGGATAACGCCTTTAGTAAGCGCCATACCATTTAATGCCGAGCCCATGGCATGCTCGCGGATCCCAAAGTGGAAGTTACGACCATTCCTGTTTTCGGAGGTAAAAGAATCATATTCTTTTAGGTTTGTTTCTGTTGATGGTGAAAGGTCTGCCGAACCGCCAATAAGGCTTGGAAGTTTTGATGCTATGGCATTTAAAACTTTTCCGGATGCCATGCGGGTTGCCATTTTTGGATCAGATCCTTTAAATACCGGTAAAGCATCTGCCCATCCTTCAGGAAGCTTTCCGCTTGCTAAGAGTTCATATTCAGCAGCAAGTTCAGGATATTTTGACTTATAGTCACTGAATAATTTGTTCCATTTTTCTTCGCAAGGTTCACCTCTTGAACCGGCTTTACGATAGAAATCTAACACTTCCTGGGAAACGTCAAATGATTTTTCCGGATCAAATCCAAAGAAATTCTTAACCAGTTTCACTTCATCAGGCCCCAGAGGTGAACCATGTGATCCGGCTGTTCCCGATTTGTTTGGACTGCCATAGGCTATAAGAGAACGTACCCTGATTAATGAAGGTTTTTGTGCTTCGGCTTTTGCATTTATCAGTGCTAATTCTAATGCATGGGTATCATTCACATCAGGAAGTTCCTGTACGTGCCATCCATAAGCCCTGAAACGTTCGCTAACATCCTCATTAAATGTAATGTCGGTACTGCCTTCTATTGAAATATGATTATCATCATACAAATAGATCATATTCCCTAATTCCAGGTGCCCGGCCATTGAGGCGGCTTCAGAAGTTACACCTTCCATCATATCTCCGTCGCTGCAAATCACATAGATTTTGTAGTCGAACAGGTTGAAGCCCGGCTTGTTATAACGGGCTGCCAAATGTTTTTGAGCGATAGCGAAACCAACACCATTGGCAAATCCCTGACCCAGCGGACCAGTAGTTACGTCAATGCCCGGGCATAAACCGTATTCCGGGTGGCCTGCTGTTTTACTGTTCATCTGGCGGAAATTCTTTATGTCATCCAGCGTAACATCATATCCTGTAAGGTATAAAAAGCTATACTGCAGCATACAGGCATGCCCAGCCGACAGAATAAATCTGTCGCGATTTGCCCAATCCGGATTTTTGGGATTGTAATTCATAAACTTGGTCCAAAGCACATGGCCCATTGGCGCAAGTGCCATTGGAGTGCCGGGATGGCCCGAATTTGCTTTCTGTACTGCATCAGCAGCCAGTACTCTTACTGTATTAATTCCAAGAGTCTCTATGTCTTGTTTAGTTGCGTCCATTTTCTTGTGTGTAGTGATTTATTTTGATTGAGCTTTTTCCAATGCGGGAGTTTCCGGGGCAAAATCCTTCACCCACAGCCTTGCGCCACCTTTTATTCCGTCTGCATTTGACACAATTTTCATGTTCTTATCCAGCTTAAATGTGAGTTTATCAGAATTGCCGCCACCTATATATAAATAATCATAATTAAATACTGTTTTTAAAACTTCAAATACTTTTTGCATCCTGCGGTTCCACTTTTTGTATCCTTCTTTTTCAATGGCTACTTCACCAATATATTTGTCATATGATTTTGATTTGCCAAAAGGCTGATGAGAAAACTCAAGGTGCGGCAACAAATCTCCGTTATATAATAAGGCCGTGCCAAAACCGGTGCCCAGCGTAATAACCATTTCAAGGCCTTTTCCCTTTACAATGCCTAAACCCTGCATATCTGCATCATTTACTACTTTAGTTGGCTGTCCTAATTCTTCCTGTAGTTTTTTAGCCAGGTCAAAATCTTTCCATAGTTCAGTGCTTAGGTTAGGGGCGGTTTTAACTACCCCGTCCTTTACATAGCCTGGAAAGCCTACTGAAATCCGGTCGTAATTTGGAAAATCCTTTACCAGCGTTTTTATTGA
>JAQBOU010000108.1 GCA_028287865.1 Mucilaginibacter sp.
AACGGCTATTTTGGAAAGGCTGATGTTGGTTACGGCACTGATAATTATTACCAGGCGCAGTTGTTATTTAACATGTTTAGGGCAAAACAGAAATTTTCGGCTTACACAACAATAAGCAATGACGGAAAGACCGGCTTAAACTGGCAGGACAATCAAAAGTACGGCTCGTCAGACAATGTAACGGTGATGGATAACGGCGGAATAATGATAAGCGGCGGGAATGATGATCTGGATTCATGGAACGGGGATTATGGCGGCAAAGGTATTCCGATAGCTGTTAACAGTGGGGTGCATTATGATAGTAAATTTAATAGCGACAAAGAATCGATCAATGCAAACTATAAAATAGGAACGTTAACAGTTGATGGTGTTGATAATACCATATCACAAAAATATTTGCCCTCAGGAGCGATTATTAATACTAATTCTGATCAAAACTATCATAATTACATGTTCAGAAACAAACTGAACCTTACCTACCAGGTAAAATTGGATACGACTTCAAATTTAAAGCTGATGATTGATGGTTCCACCAAGCATAGCCAGATAAAAGAGGATTATCTCTCAACAACCCGGTCCAATGATACATTGCAAACTAGTAGTGACAGGAATATTGTAAACCAGGTGGATGGAAAAACATTTGATGCAAGTGCCTTTTATACAAAAAAACTAAAGAAGAAAGGCCGCACTTTCTCATGGAATTTAAGTGAGACATACGATGAAAGCCAGGCAAAAGGAAATCTGAAAACCAATATTGATTATTTCAACACTATGGGCGTGAGAGATAGCAGCCAGGTTGTAGATCAGTACAAAACCAATTTAATTAAAAGTTCTGCTTTGAACAGTGTTATGACCTATACAGAACCTTTATCAAAAACAGTTTCATTTGTGTTGAGTTACGGTTTAGGAATTGACAATAGCAGCGCCGACCGGAAATCATTCAACAAAGCCCCTAACGGTTCTTATACCTTATTTGACAGTACCTACAGCAATAACTATAAATTAAACCAGCTATCCAACCAGGCTGGTACTATTTTAAACTATAAAAAAGGCAAAACCACCGTCAACTTTGGCACAAGGGTGAGTGATGTAACCTTTAAGCAGGTGAATGAATATACGGGCGATGTGTTTAAACGGAATTTCATTAACTGGGCACCCCAGGCAAGCTATCAATACAAATTCTCCCAGCAATCAAATTTTGGTTTTAACTATTCAGGCAATTCCACACAACCAACCGTAGATCAGATACAGCCGGTGTTGGTTAATACCGATCCGCTAAATGTAGTTACCGGGAATCCCAACTTAACACCGTCTTTTACAAACAACCTGCGTTTAAACTACAATTCGTATAAAGTTTTAAGCGACGAATATTTAGGTGTTTACGGTAATTATTCATTCACTTCAAATCCTATAGCAAATAGTACCGTTACAGATACCGCGGGCAAAAGCGTCACGAAATATGTAAACCTTAAAAAGATGCCTTATAATTATTACGCCGGTGTTTATTATGGTCGCAAATTACCCGGAACAGGAGTTAATGTAGGCTTTAACCTAAATGCAAATGGAAATAAAAGCTATAACCTTTTAAATAATGAAGACAATACGATCATATCAAATACATATTCGGGACGCCTGCAGATCCAAAAGTATGTACAAAAAAAATATGACTTTAACTTTTCTTTCGGGCCAAGCTTAACCTATGGCGGATCATCTCTGCAACGCAATCTTAATAATAACGGGCACGGATGGAATGGCAGTGGCGGTTTCGAAGTTTATCTGCCATGGCGTCTTTTAATCTCTACAGACGGCAACTATCAGTACAATTCAAGAACGGAAACATTTAACCAGGATTATTCAAAACTTCTTTTGAATGCCTGGATTGTAAAATCGTTTGACAAGGACGAAAAGTTTAAACTTACGCTGATCTGTAATGACATACTGAACCAAAATTCGGGTTTTAGCCGCTCTTCAAACGGCAATCTGATCACCCAGGATAGTTATACTACAATTAAAAGATTCTTTATGCTTACACTGGTTTGGGATTTTAACAAAATGGGCGGTATCACTGCAAAAAAATAATATCATGAAAACACTACTTATTACTTTTACAGGCCTGCTGTTACTAACAGGCAACTTGTTATTTGGTCAGAATACGCATTTTATAACATCAGGCATCGTTGAATATGAAAAAACGGTAAATATGTTTGCCCTGCTCAAAAAACAGATCAATAAGGACAATGAGGCCTTTTTTCAACCCATTTATGACCAGTTCGTCAAAAACCAGCCGCAGTTTAAAAAATTAAAAAGCACATTAAACTTTGCTGATACTAAAACCTTATTTACACCGCTGGAAGAGGAAAATACATCAGGAAACTTCTTTAGCGATAATGCAATGGTGACCCAAAACAACACCATATTTACCGACCTGCAAACGAAAACAGCGGTTGACCAAAAAAAGGTTTTTGAAGAAATATTTTTACTTAGGGACAGCACGCGGAATATCCACTGGAAAATCACCGATGAGACCCGTGAAATTGCCGGCTTCACCTGTCGCAGGGCAAACGCCATTGTTATGGATTCAGTATATGTAGTGGCGTTTTATACAGATAGGATCCCGGTATCCGGCGGGCCCGAGTCATTTACGGGTTTACCCGGAATGATATTAGGTGTGGCCTTACCCCATGAGAACATTACCTGGTTTGCAACCAAAGTAACCGAAATGCCTTTAGACACGAAAGCAATGCCTGCACCAAAAAAAGGAAAGCCGGTTAACAACCAAGTTCTTAAACAAACGCTCCTTGCTGCCACCAAAGATTGGGGACCATGGAAAGATGCCTATTTAAAAGCATTTTCTTTATGATATTAGCACTGAAAAGGCATTGCTGAAAATTAAATAAAATCGCGAAATTAGGGGCATGCTAAAAAAGGGCGAACATATAGAAGGAACTCCGTCAGCGTTAGAAAAACTATTGGCACAGGATGCCAGAGCCAAGGCATTTTTTGATGGACTGTCCAAATCATATAAACAAGGTTATTGCGATTGGGTGGGCTCGGCCAAACAGGAAGAAACAAGAAATGTACGCGCAGCAAAGGCTTTGATAATGCTCCAAAATGAGCAAAAAACGTTAAAGACTTAACTCATGCCATATAACCTGTTAGTAAACAATATTTCAAAATACATTCAGCTTAATGAGGCGGAAAAAGAGATCTTGTTTGGATACCTAAAATCTAAAACAATAAAGCGCAGGGAATTTATTTTGAATGAAGGTGAGATCTGCAAATATTCGGTTTTTGTAACATCCGGATGCTTACGGGGTTTTACGGTTGATAAAAATGGTGTGGAGCATGTTTTAGGCTTTGCGCCGCCTGACTGGTGGATTGCCGATATGTACAGCCTGATCTCGCAAAAACCCGGAATATTAAATATTGAGGCGCTGGAGGACACGGAAGCAATTTTACTTTCAAAAGCAAACCAGGAAAAGTTATACAGGGAAGTTCCGAAGTTCGAGCGTTTTTTTCGCATCCTTACCGAAAACTCACTCGTAGCCAACCAGCAGCGCATAGTGGACAACATGAGCCTGACCGCCGAAGAGCGCTATAGTATCTTCTGTAAACGCTATCCTACACTCATCGACCATTTGCCCCAAAAACAAATCGCATCCTACATTGGTGTAACCCCCGAATTTTTCAGCAGAATGAGAAGCGGGATATTGAGGAGGAGTTGAACGTTTGTCCATGGCCGACGGCCCATAGACCATGGATAAGAACGCACTATGCACTATGGACCATCGGGTATTTACTTGCTTTCCCCATTTCTTAATCTACATCATCTTTCCTGCACTCCTCCCTGCCTTATCTTTGTTATACAAATTAAAAAGGAGACAAACAAAATGGCACATACCGTATTACATAAAGCCGAAACCCGCGGACACGCAAGTCATGGCTGGCTTAACAGCTACCATACCTTCAGCTTTTCAAGCTATTACAATCCCGACAGGATGAACTTCGGCGCGTTGAGAGTATTAAACGACGATACCGTTGATGCAGGCATGGGTTTTGGCACCCACCCGCACGACAATATGGAAATAATTTCCATCCCCCTTGAAGGCGACCTAGAGCACAAAGACAGCATGAACAATGTTGCTGTGATCAAAAATGGCGACATACAGGCCATGAGCGCCGGCACCGGCATTTATCATAGCGAGTATAATAAAGACAGGGAGCACCGGGTTAAATTTTTGCAGATCTGGGTTTACCCCGATAAAAAGAACGTGGAGCCCCGTTATGATCAGATCACTCTTAAGCTGGAAGACCGGCATAATAAGTTGCAGCAGATCCTATCGCCAAACCCGGACGATGAGGGTGTATGGATCCATCAGAATGCCTGGTTTCACCTGGGTAAATTTGATAAAGGCGTAAATGCTGATTATGCCATAAAAGCCAAAGGAAACGGCGTTTACGTATTTGTATTAAGCGGCAACGTAAAGGCAGACGATCAGCTATTGAACACCCGCGACGGCTTCGGCATTTGGGACACCGATAAATTTACTATCACTGCCGAAACCGATGCAGAATTTTTGCTGATGGAAGTGCCAATGATGCAATAATAGCAGAACGTCTAAAGCTAAAAGCTTTGGACGTTTGCTTTCACTTTAAAAAGAAATGAGTAAATTACAAATCCTAGTAATCGGCCGGCACCCGGAAATACTCCAGACCGTAGTCCGCCTAATAAACAACAACCCCAACTGGCAAGCCACCGGCGCCATCACCGACCAGGAAGCCCTGTCAGCATTTAATACCATCGTCTTTAAGCTGGTACTGCTGGGCGGCGGCGTCGATAACGAAAGCGAAGCCACCCTCTGCGAAGCCTTCCGAACCAAAAATCCCGAAATCATCATTACCCAGCACTACGGCGGCGGTAGTGGACTTCTGTTCGCCGAGATCTACCAGGCGTTAGGAAATTAGATATCGCCATTGCCGCTCGCATAGTTTACTCGCCTGCTCTACATTGGCTGGAGCGCCCGTCAGAATGTAGAATGCTTTAAAGCCGGAGCAGATGAAAATGCAGTGCACTGTTCCTGGAGATAGGTGTATTAAATGCCGCAGTAAAACATATTAATGATTTAAGGAAACATTTAGAAAAGTATAACGTACAAATAATAGAAGAGCCGCGCATCCGTGGCCGCACAAGGTTACATTTATTGACCCTTTTGTTAACCGGATGGAACTTCTTCAAATTATTGATGACTAAAATTGTAATTTAGAAGACAAGTCCTTTTAAATAAATTAGATATGGAATTTATTTTTTTACTTATGCCATCGGAACATTACATTTAGCAGTCACTCTTAACGAATTACAGCGTTGACCTGGTTAAATTTATTCCATTTCAGGTCTGAAACAAAATACCAGAATTGACGATTATATAAAGCTATTCTATTTAGTTCAAGTGAATATCCTTCCCGTACCCCAAAATGAAAAAGAACGTTTAAAGGCGCTTCATAATTATGAAATCTTAGATTCCCTAAGTGAGAACGACTTTGACCGCATCACTGAGCTGGCTTCCATCATATGCGAGGTTCCCATTTCGTTGATTTCGCTTGTTGATGAAAACCGTCAATGGTTTAAATCTTCGGTAGGTTTGGATATTAAAGAAACCGCCAGAGACCTTGCATTTTGCGGATATACTATAATGGACGACATTATATTTGAAGTAGAAGATGCTACCAAAGATGAAAGGTTTAAGCACAACGCCCTGGTTAAGGAGGATCCCAATATCCGTTTTTATGCCGGCTATCCTTTGATTGATCCTTGTGGTTATTCTTTAGGATCCCTATGTGTGATTGACCGGGAACCCAGGGTGTTAACTGACAAACAAAAAAGAGCGCTTCGCTTACTTGCAGATGAGGTAACATCCCTTATTGTGGAGAACCGGCAGAAGGAAGAGCTAAGAAATTTTGAAAAACTATTTAAATTATCAAATGACCTGATGTTTATTGGCGGGATGGATGGTTATTTTAAAAAGATAAATCCAGCTTTTACAAAAGTACTTGGATGGGAAGCAACACATCTTCTAAATACATCATCTTTTGATTTTTATCATCCCGATGATATAGAAAATACTATAAACGAATTAAGAAAACTTGCTGAAGGGCACGAAACTATAAATTTTTCACAGCGTCTTAAAACTACCGATGGTAATTACAAAACAATACAATGGACTTCAACTCCTGAGCCGGGAACCGGAAATATCTTTGGTATTGGCCGCGATGTTTCGGATCTGAAACTAAAAGAACGGGAACTTGCCAGGAGTGAAGAAAAATTGAGAATGTTTTTTGAGCATTCGCAAGGGCTGATGTGTACCCATGATATGGATGGCAAGTTTCTTTCTGTTAATACTGCCGGAGCCGCCATTTTAGGCTATACGCAGGAAGAGATAATGCAACTAAATCTTTTTGATATTGTGCCCGAAGCGCGCCATAGTTTTTTAAAGAAATATTTAGCTGAAATCGGGTTTAAGGGAAAAGCAAACGGGCAGATGATTACCCGCCATAAAGACGGTTCTATGCGCATCTGGATGTATAATAATGTGCTGGAAAACAGCACCGACGGCCACCCTTATGTAATAGGCAATAGCGTTGATATTACAGAGCGTTACCGCCTGGAGGAGGAACTAAGACGTACTGGCCAGATGCTGGAACAAACCAACCAGGTGGCACGTGTAGGAGGTTGGGAATATGATGTTGAAAAGAAAAAAATATACTGGACATCCGTAACCAAAGAAATTCATGGGGTAACACCCGATTATGAACCACAGCTTGAAACAAGTGTAAATTTTTATAAAGAAGGAGAAAGCCGCAACCGGATAATCGAAGCATTAAGCAAGGCACTTTTTGAAGGTACATCCTGGGACGAAGAGCTACAGATAATCAATGCTGAAGGCGATGAAATTTGGGTAAGGGCACTGGGAAATGCGGAGTTTGAAAATGAAAAATGCGTACGGGTGTATGGGACATTCCAGGATATTAATAGTTATAAAGTTGCGCAACTGGCGTTAAAACAATCTTTCGAAACACAGGAAAGATTAAACCAGGCATTGTTTGAACACATAGAGCTTATTGAGCAACAAGATAAAACAATAGAAAAGATACAGGAATTTAAATTTTTAGCTGATTCTATTCCGCAAATTGTTTGGACCTCCAAGCCTGATGGCAGTTTTGACTATTACAACCAGCATTGGTTTGACTATACCGGGCTTACACTCGAAGACACGATAACCCAAGGTTGGAAACCGGCATTGCATCCTGATGACGTTGAGAAAGATCACAAAGCGTGGCATGAATCGCTTAGAATCGGAAAGCCCTACCAAACGGAGATCAGGTTTAAAAGAGCATCAGATGGCCTATATAAATGGCATTTGGGCCGTGCCCTGGCAATGAAAGATGAAAATGGCAGGATTGTTAAATGGTTTGGATCATGTACCGATATTGACGAATACAAAAGGGCATTGGACCTTGAAAATAAAATAAGCCAGTTTGAAGATTTTAACCGAATAGTTGCCCATAACCTGCGTGGGCCGGCGGGCAGTATCGAGTTGATATTAGGAATGATAGGTGAATCGAAATCTGAAGCTGAAAAAGAAGATTACCTGGCCATGCTTAAACAATCAAGTACTACACTTATTGATACACTTAACGAGTTAATGAAAGTGCTTGAAATAAGAAATAATAAAGATCTCGCCTATGACACCTGCGATTTTAAGAAAGTTGTTAAAGATGTTGAAGCTATGCTAAAGGGACAGATGATTGATAAAAAAGCAATCATCAACACCGACTTTGAAACTGCTGTGATGAAGTTCCCTAAAATGTACCTTGAAAGCATATTTTATAATATGATAAGCAATGCATTAAAATACAGTAAGCCTGATACTCCGCCCGAGATTTTAATTACCTCGAAAATTGTGCAGGGCAAAGTAGTGTTAACGTTTAGTGATAACGGGCTTGGAATTGACTTAGTTAGGCACGGAAAAAATATGTTTAAGCTAAATGGAATTTTCCATACCGGGTTTGACAGTAAGGGAGTGGGCCTGTTTATGACAAAAACACAAATCGAAACTTTCGGCGGTAATATATCCGTTAAAAGCGAACCCAACATTGGCACCACATTTACCATTGTGTTTTAACAGGAAATAAGAACAAAAAAGGCATGATCCTGAAACCATGCCTTTAATATTTCCCACAAAAGCCCTTCAGCTTTCGCCTTTAACTTTTCTCCTTAAGTTAGTAACGGTAATATTCCGGTTTAAACGGACCTTCAACTGGTACACCGATATAATCAGCCTGATCTTTGTCTAAAACTTCCAGTTCAACGCCTATTTTTTCAAGGTGCAAACGAGCCACTTTCTCATCAAGATGTTTAGGCAACGTATAAACCTGGTTTTCATATTTGTCGCCATTGTTCCAAAGCTCCAGTTGAGCAAGTGTCTGGTTACTGAACGAGTTGCTCATTACAAAACTTGGATGCCCTGTGGCGCAACCCAAGTTCACCAAACGGCCTTCCGCTAAAACGATCAGGTCTTTGCCATCAATGGTATATTTATCAACCTGTGGTTTAATTTCAATTTTAGTATTGCCATAAGTGCCATTTAACCAGGCCATGTCAATTTCGTTATCAAAGTGGCCTATGTTACAAACAATAGCTTTGTCCTTCAATGCCCGGAAATGTTTTTCGCGAACGATGTTCATGTTACCGGTGGCAGTAACTACAATATCAGCTTCAGTTATAGCAGTTGAAAGTTTTTTTACTTCAAAACCCTCCATAGCAGCCTGTAACGCGCAGATAGGGTCAATTTCAGTTACGATAACACGCACACCGGCGTTACGTAATGAATCGGCCGATCCTTTACCCACATCACCATAACCGCAAACTACTGCCACTTTACCTGCCATCATTACATCGGTAGCACGGCGGATCGCATCAACAAGAGATTCGCGGCAGCCATATTTATTATCAAATTTTGATTTGGTAACAGAATCATTCACGTTAATGGCTGGCATTGGTAAGGTACCGGCTTTAACGCGCTCATATAAGCGGTGTACACCTGTAGTGGTTTCTTCTGATAAGCCCTTAATGTTAGGGATAAGTTCAGGATATTTATCAAGCACCATATTGGTTAAGTCGCCGCCATCATCCAATATCATGTTCAATGGCTTGCGGTCTTCCCCAAAAAATAAAGTTTGTTCAATACACCAGTCAAATTCTTCAGCATTCATCCCTTTCCAGGCATAAACCGAAATTCCGGCAGCAGCAATGGCAGCAGCAGCATGATCCTGAGTTGAAAAAATATTACATGACGACCATGTTACTTCGGCGCCAAGTTCAATTAACGTTTCAATTAAAACAGCGGTTTGAATGGTCATGTGAAGGCAACCTGCTATACGAGCTCCCTTTAACGCTTTTGAAGGGCCATATTCTTTCCGTAAAGCCATCAGGCCAGGCATTTCGGCTTCGGCTAATTCAATTTCTTTGCGGCCCCACTGAGCCAGTGAAAAGTCTTTAACTTTGTATTTAACGTACGAGGTTTCTACTGATGACATCTTTTTTCAATTTTTACAAATTTAAGTTATAATAATATTAAAAAGAAATATTTGTCGCAGTGGTCGTATATAATTATTTGAACAGCAGTATACAATCTATGCTTATTCTAATTGTCAATCTGTTTTAATAATCCATTGCCGTAACTTAAAGTTTTATTATTTTTGACCCATAAAATTAAAAGAACATGGATTTTCCATCAGGATTAAAGTACACCAAAGACCACGAGTGGATAAAAGTTGAAGGCAATGAAGCTTATATAGGAATAACTGAATTTGCGCAGCGCGAGTTAGGTGATATCGTTTATATAGATATCAACTCTTTAGGAAAAGAAGTTGCTAAAGACGAAGTTTTCGGTACCGTTGAAGCTGTTAAAACCGTTTCAGATCTTTTTATGCCCGTTACCGGAACAATTATGGAAATTAACCCGGCACTTGATAAGCAGCCCGAACTGGTTAATTCCGATCCTTATGGCGAAGGCTGGATGGTTAAAATCATCCTGAGTGATCCGTCTGCCGTGGATAGTTTGCTATCTGCCGACAGTTATCAATCGTTAACAGGCGCTTAATGAAAGCCGTTTTTAAATATTATGGGCCCGCTATTTTGTGGGCCTTATTTATTTTAATAATGTGCACGGTCAAATTAGGGAAGGTGGCCGACTCTCCGATGTTCTTTCCGGGATTTGACAAACTGGTTCATTGCGGGTTCTTTATTGTAATGGTTGTTTTTTATTGTAATGGTTTAATCAGGCAACATTCCGGGCAAATCTTATCGTATAAGCGTATACTGGTAGTTACAACAGTTGCCATTTTATATGGCGGCTTAATTGAACTATTACAATTACTTGTTTTTACCTGGAGAAGCGGGGAATGGAACGATTTGTTTGCCGATGCTGTAGGTGCATCAATGGGCGCGTTTAGTTTAATAATAACGGTTAACTCAATTAATTATGCAAAAAAATAAATGGGTTGTGTTTGGATTAGCGGGATTGATTTCCCTTTCGTCATGCGGAATTTTTCATAAAAGTTGTAATTGCCCTCATTTCGGAGTAATTAAAACCGGTTCTGACAATAGAAATATCTCGTAAATTAAAATGACGAAGGTTCCACATAAATGTGACATCCCTCACTAATCTTATTTGGATTTAATTTAAATAAGCTTTACCTTTGACTAAGTTTAAACGATATGAAGCTTTCACAACTTGAAGTAGGCGAAATTGGTATAGTAAAGGAATTTACCGACCTTGAAATGTCAGTAAAATTGATGGAGATGGGATGTTTACCCGGTGAAACGATCAAAGTTTCGCGCATAGCACCCATGGGCGACCCGATTGCTGTAACCGTATCGGGCTACCAGTTAAGCTTAAGAAAATTTGAAGCATCTACTATTATTTTGCAGTAGTTTTTTATCCATTGAAAGCTGATATAAGAGTTTCGCTTTTATGAAATCCTAATACCTGTAAATCAACTATTTTTAATACACTAACCGGTTTAAATCAAAAAATAGTGAATTTCCCCGGGTTAACAGTTGATAAAAAGACTGGTTATTGACAGATTCCGGATGGCAGTACGGCCGAGATCAAAGACCTGCCTGGCAATTACAGCCTGTACCCC
>JAQBOU010000162.1 GCA_028287865.1 Mucilaginibacter sp.
CGGATTGGATAGAAAACATCAACAATGAAGTAAAGAAACATAATCCATTAGAGGTAATATTGGTTGGGCATAGCCTGGCCTGTACTACTATCGTTTACTGGGCACAAAAATATAACGTTGCTATAAAGGGCGCCTTATTGGTTGCACCCGCCGATACCGAAGCGGATACATACCCCTCCCGGAACAACAGGGTTCACCCCTATGTCACTTGTTAAGTTACCGTTTAAATCAATCGTAGTTGGAAGCACCAATGATTTTTATGTAACCGCCGAACGGGCTAAACTATTCGCGGACAGCTGGGGCAGCGAGTTTATAAGCGTCGGCGATGCCGGCCATATTAACGTCGGATCCGGTTTTGGAGAATGGGATAAAGGCCTGGAGATTTTGAAGCAATTGGATTAAAAACGCATCAATTAAACTTACGAAATTTTTGAAGCTTCGTAAGTTTACCCCCCAAAAGAGATTTATGAAGTTTTAAAAACTTCGCACCCCTGACCGTTATATTTGCACATGCTAATCTCTGAATCTGTTCTCCGCTCTTTTACCCAAAATATTTTTTTTTCCATGGGCTGCAGCAATGAACATGCGGCATTGGCAACTGATGTATTGTTAAAAGCTGACCTGCGCGGCATTGATTCGCATGGCGTGGCCCGGCTAATTGGCTATGTGCGGCTATGGGAAAATAAGCGGATCAACGCCCGCCCCAACATAACCATTGTTCACGAAACTCCAACCACTGCAACCATCGATGGCGATGCAGGTTTAGGACTAGTAGTTGCGCCATTCGCTATGCGTTTGGCTATTCAAAAGGCGGAACAATATGGTTCCGGCTGGGTATCGGTACGTAACTCCAACCATTTCGGAATAGCTGGGTACCATACTTTAATGGCCGTTGAAAAAGATATGATAGGCTTTGCCATGACCAACGCCAGTCCGCTGGTTGCGCCTACTTTTTCTAATGAGCGGCTATTAGGTACTAATCCTATGTGCTATGCTTTCCCGGCAGGGAAATATCCGCCTGTTATAATAGATATGGCTACCTCAGCTGCTGCTAACGGCAAGTTGGAGATAGCGCAGCGCCTTGGCAAGCAAGTGCCGGAAGGCTGGATACAGGATAAAGAAGGAGATTTTACAACTGATCCCCACGCGCTAAAATCGGGGGGCTCTCTATTGCCGCTGGGCAGCGACAGGGACCATGGCAGCCATAAAGGATTTGGATTAAGCGCTACGGTTGATATTTTATCAGCAGTGCTGTCCGGGGCTAATTACGGCCCCTGGGTGCCACCCTTTGTCGCTTTCCTGGAGCCTCCGGCTGATCCTGTGGGTTTAGGTATAGGGCATTTTGTAGGTGCCATGAGGGTAGATGGTTTCCGGCCGGTTGATGAATTTAAATCGCACCTGGATAACTGGATAAGCCGTTTTAAATCCGCCTCCACCATTGATGCTGATCAAAAGGTTATTATTCCTGGCGAACCTGAAATGGAAGCGGAAGCAGACAGAAAGCAAAACGGCATCCCGCTGGTGGATGCCGTAGTAAAAGACTTGAATTGGTTAGCGGAGAAATTCGGGGTTAACCCCCTGGCCCCCTGAAGGGGGAACTTTTAACAGGCTGTTATTAAACGCGAATTAATTCCGAATCGAAATTTCGAAATAAAATCTTAATGTATCCCGTTAAATAGCCTGCTCCATCTGATTTTACTGAAGAATGATGCATTATCATCCCAGCTCATCCAGATAAACAATGCTTTTCCAACAATGTGATCTTCGGGCACAAAGCCCCAGTAGCGCGAATCGTCAGAGTCGTGGCGGTTATCACCCATCATCCAGTAATAATTCAATTTAAAAGTATAGCTGTCGGTTTTTTTACCGTTTATAAAAATATCATTGCCGTTAACGGTTACTTTATTGTTTTCGTAAACTTTAATGGCGCGTACATACAGCGGAAAGGTCATGCTGTCTAACTTAACTGTCCATCCCTTTTTAGGAATAATGATGGGGCCATAATTATCTACGTTCCATTTAAAATCCGGCTGCCTCCCATTTAGCATCATCCCAACAGGGTGGTTAGGATTTGTTGGGTAAACAGGGCTTTGCAGATCTGCCATGCCTCTTGGAGCGATACGGGGAGCCAGTGATTTAACATTGGAATATCCTTTTAATATTTTAGCAGCCTCCGTGGTCATGGTAGGATTTGGATTTCCCTCATAATTTGAAATATGCAGCTCATCAAACACCTGGGGATTTACCTCAATTCCGGTAGTGGCAATATTGTAGTCTATCTGCTCCCCCGGCGGGTTTGGCATTGCCTTGCCATTTACATATACCTGTGCGTTAACTACACTTAAAGTATCGCCGGGCGTGCCCTGGCAGCGCTTTATAAAATTTTCCCTTTTATCAACCGGTCTGTATAATGGCGAATCGGCATCCATAGGGTAATTAAACACCACCACATCGCCTTTTTTTACATCGCTTAATCCGGGCAGCCTGTAATAAGGCAGCTCCAGGCCATCCCAATAAGCTTTGGTATTAATGAGCGGCATAGTATGGTGAGCAAACGGAAAGGCAATAGGTGTCATTGGTATCCGGGGACCATAGTTCACCTTGCTCACAAACAGAAAATCGCCAACAAGCAGCGATCTTTCCATTGATGGCGTCGGGATCACGTAGGCTTCGATAAAAAATGTGCGGATCAGCGTTGCGGCAATTACAGCAAAAACAATGGCATCAACCCACTCACGGGTGGCGCTTTTCTTTTTTTTATTAGGTTTAGGTTTCCTACTCCAGAATTTCCAGTTCATACGTTACAATATTGGGAATAATAATCTATATACTAAAATCAAACATATCCTGCACACTGTGGAAGCCTTTTTTGTCTTGTACCCATTCGGCAGCCAATATCGCGCCTAAAGCAAATCCGTTACGGTTGTGGGCGGTATGCTTAAATTCAATCGAATCCACTTCGGAGTCATAAATAACGGTGTGTGTGCCGGGAACATTTTCTATCCGGAAGGATTCTATTAACAGCTGGTTGTTTTTAATGTTCTCATCCGCAGTTTCATCCCCGCTGGCTGTTAACACGTTTGCCCATTCTTTTTTAGCGTCAAGGTTTTCAATTATACCTTCGGCTATGGTAATGGCCGTACCGCTGGGCGAATCAAGCTTTTGCGTATGATGGATCTCTTCTACCTGCACATCGTAATAGGGGTATTTGTTCATCAGTTTTGCAAGCACCTTGTTAACATAAAAAAAGATATTTACGCCTACGCTAAAATTGGTTGCATAAATCAATGCGCTATTACTTTGTTCGCATTGCTTTTTAACCTGTTGTAATTCGTTATACCAGCCTGTTGTGCCGACTACTACCGGGATATTTGCTTTAAAACAAAGATCAATGTTACTTAAAACAGTTGCCGGGGTACTGAATTCAATTGCTACATCTGCCATTTGCAGGTTTTCGGTGGTTAGTTGATCCTGGTTACCAGTACCAATTTTCAATACGATTTCATGTTTGCGGTCAATGGCAATCTTTTCAATGATTTTACCCATTTTACCGTAACCTAATAATGCAATTTTCATGATTTCAGAATAGTTTTTTGCTGGTTGTTGAGCAAGCTGGTGCGAAAATTAATTTTATCTGATTGTAAAGGTAATTTTTATAGCGGGAATATAGGAATTGTATGAATTTAATGCGTACACCGGCTGATTGAGCAGGCCAGGGTTAATCTTCATGGATAAATTATTATCAATAGTAAAAGCGCTGATAAATTTGGCATCAATATAAGCATCTACGACATTGATGCCCCACGCACCCAATATACCTAAGATACTAAGGTCGCGGTTACGGCGATAACCATCGGTAGCATCGTACAGCGCCTGGTCGGGTTGGTTAATATATAGCTGATACTGCGTATAATAAGGATCTTTAGGCGTAGGTGTAACTCCGTGCTCCCGGTATTTTGATAATGCTAAAAATTCATTGTAATAGGTGTTGTTAAATACAACGGCCCACCCTAAAAGACCAAGACCACCATAAATGACAGGTACTTTCCACCACTTATGATTATAAACCTGGCCCCATCCGGGGATAAGTAATGATCGCAAAACAGCGGTTTTGGGGCTATGTGTAGTATCAGGATGAAAAGCTTTATCCTTTTTCATCCTTGGCTTAAAAGACCGGCTTACATCCGTATCGCGCCTGGTTGAAATCAGCGTATCCTTGCTTTTTACTGCTGTTTTAACTGTGGTATCAGGCAGTTGTGCTACAGCACTCAATGCACAGGTGGTAAAAAAGCAGATTAAGAACAAATATCTATACATGTTTTAAATTAAAGACCCGCCTGCACGCAGGGAGCTAAATTACCAATCCATAATTTCAAGAATCCGGGAAAGATCGTCTTCTGATAAAAATGGTATTTCAATAGTGCCTTTTCCCTGGTTTACAATTTTAATTTTAACCCTTGTGCTAAATTTGGATGCCAGGTCATCCTGTATTTTTTGAATTTGGAATGATACCGGTTCGGGTTGCTTCCCTTCTTTTTTTACAGAAGACCTTTGCATGCCGCGAACCAATTCCTCTGTTTTACGAACGGATAAACCTTGCTGAATAATATGTTGGTGCAAATATATTTGTTTTGCCGGATCGTCAATGGTTATCAGCGCCTTGGCATGCCCCATGCTGATCTGCCCGTCGCGGATAGAAGCCTGTACTGCGGGTGGTAATTTTAATAAACGCAGGTAATTGGTTACCGTCGAACGGTTTTTGCTTACACGCTCGCTTAGTTCTTCCTGTTTAAGGCTGCATTCCTCTATCATCCGCTGAAAGCTCAGAGCTACTTCAATCGCATTCAGGTTTTCGCGCTGGATATTTTCAATAAGCGCCATTTCCAGCATTTGCTGATCATTGGCAGTACGTACGTAAGCGGGTATTTGTGTTAATCCGGCTAACTTTGAAGCACGAAAACGCCTTTCGCCCGATATAAGCTGGTAGCTGTGCGCATTTAACCGCCTTACTGTGATAGGCTGGATAAGCCCCTGCAGTTTTATAGAATCAGCTAATTCCGCTAAGGCGTCCTGGTCAAAATCAGTACGGGGCTGGAACGGGTTAACTTCAATTTCTGATAACTTAATTTCATTAACCGAACCGAGGTCGTTTACTTCCGGCTCTGTGGATACGTGGTTTTTGTTAGAATGTACATTTTCAGAATCATTCAGCAATGCGCTTAATCCTCTACCCAAAGCGTTTCTTTTCTCTGTGCTCATTTGTTGTTATAATATTGCTGTTTTTTCTGTGGTTTCGGCTTTAACCAAACCATTTTTACGCAAAATCTCACGTGCCAGGTTGAGGTAATTTATAGCTCCTTTACTGGTTGCATCATGCATTATTACCGATATACCAAAACTGGGCGCTTCGCTCAAACGGGTATTCCGCTGAATGATAGTATCAAAAACCATATCTTCAAAATGGCTCCTTACTTCTTCAACTACCTGGTTTGATAAACGCAGCCTTACATCATACATGGTTAACAGGATGCCTTCAATTGCTAATGTTGTATTTAGTCTTGATTGAACAATCTTAATGGTATTTAACAACTTGCCCAATCCTTCTAATGCAAAATATTCGCATTGAACCGGAATAATAACCGAGTCGGCAGCGGTTAAGGCATTAATCGTAATCAAACCCAATGATGGTGAACAATCAATGATAATAAAATCATACTCATCCCTGATCGAATTAAGCACCGCCTTCATTTTGTATTCGCGGTCATTCAGGTTTATCATTTCAATTTCGGCGCCTACCAGGTCAATATGTGCCGGCAGCAAGTCGAGATTGGGTGTATCTGTTTTTTGAATGGCATCATGCGGATCGATATTGTTAATGATGCATTCATAAATGCTGTTCTTTATATTTCGCGGATCAAACCCTATTCCTGACGTTGAATTAGCCTGCGGATCTGCATCAACCAATAATGTTTTAAACTCTAACACGGCTAAACTTGCAGCCAGGTTTATGGATGAAGTAGTTTTACCTACACCACCTTTTTGATTGGCTAACGCAATTATTTTACTCATTTTATATATTAAAATTTTTATAAAAGGGTTTTTAGTAACCAACAAAATACCGGATTAAAATCCTGATTTCGTAAAACAATATTACCGCGTTAAAGATACATATTTAAATAATTTAGAAATCCACAGGTTTTGCCTATTTACAAACAAAGTTTGCTGATTGAATTATTGATTTACTGATTTATTGGTTTACTTTGTTGCTCCTGATTTTTTTCTGTTAAAGATGGACAACGTTCAATAAATCAGTAATTCCATAATTCAAAATCACACCCATGGTTACTATAATTTCATCAACCAACCGGCCCGGAAGCTCTACCCTTAAACTATCACAATATTACCAGAAAAGGTTAAAAGAGAAAGGGTTGGATGCCGGGATATTATCATTAACCGAATTGCCCGCAAACCTAATTGAGAGCGATCTGTATGGAAAGAGAAGCGCGGCGTTTGAGCCGATTCAACAAATAGTTACCCAAACACAAAAATTTTTATTTGTAATACCCGAATATAATGGCAGCTTCCCCGGTGTTTTAAAGACATTTATTGATGCCTGCAGTTTCCCCGAAAGCTTTTATGAAAAAAAGGCTGCCCTTGTTGGTTTATCTTCCGGGAAGTATGGTAACATACGTGGCCTTGATCATTTTACAGGTGTTTGTCATTATCTTCATTTAAATGTAATGCCTTTAAAGATCCACATTGCCTCTGTTAGAAAGGAACTTGATGAGCACTGCAATCTATTTGAAAAAGACACTTTAAAATTTACGGATGAGCAGATAGAAAAATTTATTGCCTTTTAGTCTCTCAAACTTACGGGGGTTTTTAACTTCGCAAGTTTTTCACTTCAACATAGTGCACCTCAACTAATCTCTATCCTCAAATCTTCCCCCCGTTAATCAACTTGGCCATTACAAAGGCGGCGGCGGCGGCAAGGGCGCCAATAAACAGCACCTTTAATGCCCCCGTAACTGCAGGTTGCCCTGTTACCTTGCTTTTAAAGAACCCGAAAACAAAAAGACATACCATTGTTATAGCACATGAGTAGTATAACGCCCGTTGCGAATCAGCTACAAAAAAATACGGCGATAGCGGGATAATACCGCCCACTATATAAGAAATACCGATGGTGATAGCGCTTTGGGTTGCCCGGTTCGCTTCAGGCTCTTCCAGGCCCAGCTCGTATTTCATCATAAAGTCAACCCATTTATCTTTATCTTTTGCCATTTCATCAGCAATTTGCGTTTGTAATGCTGCTGATAATCCAAAATTGGCAAACACTTCTTTAACCTCAGCCTTTTCCTGTTCGGGCACCCTTTCAATTTCTTCGTATTCGCGTTTTAACTCCGAAGTATAATGGTCTGATTCCGTTTTCCCGGCTAAAAACCCGCCCAGGCCCATAGCAATGGAGCCGGCAACTATTTCGGCTATGCCTGCTGTAACTACAATTCCCGAAGAGTTAACGGCTCCGCTTAAGCCTGCAGCCAGGGCAAATGGCACTGTTAACCCATCAGACATTCCTATTACGATATCCCGGATGGTGTCTGAGCTTTTTAAATGGTGTTCATGATGCATGTTTAAATGTAGCCTGATATAATGGTATGTTATAATAAAAGGGTAATTTATTATTAGTCTGAATTAGGTTGATTACTTTAAAAAACCTATTTTTACATTACCAAAACATATCACAGTTAACATGGGCTACTACTTTCGTAAGTATTTATTTATTGCTTTTATTTTCCCTTTTTATTCAATCGCTCAATCAAATTATCAACCTGCAGAAGTAGTAAACTTAAAAGGGGATACCTTACATGGATTTATTAATTACCGTGAATGGGCAAATAACCCCAAAAGCATATTCTTTAAAACTGACACAGGGGCTGTTACCGCCGTTAAATATACACCGCGTGATATCGCGTATTTTAATGTTCATCCCGGACACCTCGCTGAGTATGTAACATACGCCGGTCCGTTAACGATGGATAATACCGAAATTAACCATTTGTCAATTGGCAGGGACTCAAGTGTAAAGTTGGATACCGTATTTTTGAAAGTTTTACAAAAAGGTAAAAATTTAGTCCTTTTTTGTCACTCCGACGATTTTAAAACAAGGTTTTTCATCGCTGATGATTTAAAGACTTCTCCCGAAGAATTGATTTATAGAACATATTGGAATAACAGCACAGCAAACGGAAAAGACAGGACGATTTACGAAAATTCTTATAAGGGGCAGCTTTACGAGGCAGGGGTAAAATCAAACGCAATGACTGCGCCTTTGAAGACCTATATCCAAAAAGCAGATTATTTGGAGAGCGATCTGATAAATATTACAAGTAAAATCAATGGCGTCTCTGCAACAGATCAAACAATAAATAACCCGACAAAACCAAAGAAATTAAATATTGCTATTGCCATAGGTGGGGCCGTATTAGTGGCAATAGTTTCTATTCTTCAATTTTCAGGGCATCGGGGCATTTAATTGGCTTAAAATTATGAAATTATTTTACCAGACTGCTATTATTTTATTGATCCCATTTTTGTGCACAGCTCAAAGCAATTATAAACCTGGCTATATAGTGAATTTAAAAGGTGATACGATTCATGGATTTATAGACTACCGCGAATGGGACACAAGCCCTGCTTTTATAAAGTTTAAGTATTCTCCGGAAAGTAAAATAACGAAGCTTTCGCCTCACGATATCAACATTATCAGCATCAGCAAAAACGCCGAATATCAACGGTATGCCGGCCCTATAACTACTGACCCTACTAATACCGACATCATGATTGAGGAAAGGGACACTACCTTCAGGACCGATACTGTTTTTTTAGAATTAATACAAAGGGGAAAGAATTTGGCTCTTTATTCTTATTCGGATAATATTAAAACCAGGTATTTTATTGGCGAGCAGCCCGATTATACCCCAGTCGAGCTTATATACAGGTTATATTATGATTTCGACAAGGCATCGCATTTATCGGGTAGAACAGTGAATGAAGATACTTATTTGAAACAGCTATTTGCACTTGCACAAAAATATAATTGCATAACTGACCTATTTATCAGGGATATAGAAGATGCTGAATATAAAGAAGCACATTTAACGCATATTGTAAGCATGATCAATGGGATCTCCAAAAAGAAACATATCAAAACAACTAATTAACAAGCATGAAACAATTTTACACGATCTCAATTCTGTTTTTACTTCCATTTTTTTGCTTTTCTCAAAACACTTATAAACCAGGCTATGTAATTACTTTAAAAGGCGATACAATTCACGGGTTCATCGATTATCGGGAATGGGGTTCAAATCCAAATTCAATTACTTTCAGAGCTTCAATCAGCGATAGTAAAAAAAGAACCTTTTCGCCGGAGGAGATCAGTTATTTCAGTGTGAATGATATAGAATCTTACCAAAGTTATACCGGCAAAATCAGTATGGATATGATAGACCCAGACCGCTTGAGCACCGGCCGGGATAGCAGTTTTAAGATTGCAACGGTTTTTTTAAAAGTGTTACAAAAGGGCGATAGGTTAACCGTTTATTCCTTTGCTGATGCTGTCAAAACGCGTTTTTATATCAAAGAAAGTTCAGACGCTGCTCCTGTTGAATTGGTATATAAAGTTTATTATAACAACAGTGCATTAAATGCAGGTGACAATGGAAAAAGTATCGAAGACAATACTTATTTAAAACAGTTACTTTCCATTGGGCAAAAATACAATGTGTGGAATGATTCCTTTCAGTGGGCTATTGATCATGCTAACTATAGCAAGGGAGGTATCTTAAATATAACAAGTAGAATTAATGGCTTAGCAAAGGGCTTTTATGATAAACAGAACAGAGATCAAAAAGATTTTGACTTGTTTATAGGGATTGCACTGAATAGTACGACTACAAAACCTGCGGCGGACTACCAGCGGGCTGGCGGAGGCACCTATACTTCAGTTCTCCCCGCAGCGTCATTCGGAATTAATTTTTTTATGAATCCGACGACGCGTAAACTTATATTTCGCGGAGAGATAATAATAGCAGAAAACCAATATAAATCAAATTATGTAAATAAGCTCGAACCTTATATACCGATAAAATATTCGTATAATCAGCTTGCGGTTGCTTTTGCACCGCAGGCAATTTATAACATTTATAACGCAGATAATCTTAAAGTTTTCCTTGATTTTGGTGTGGCATTAACGTTAAGCAAATATTCCAACGAAGTGTATGGTAGCCAGGACGGCAAAACCCCGGTAAACAGCATCAACACCAATAACCCCTCAGACTTTAGCACTTACAGTACGATTATTTTATTTAAAGCCGGGGTTCAGTTAAATAAAAAAATTGGCTTATTTGCCGCTTATCAGGGTGCATCATCTGTTTCAAATGATGTTTATTTCCAGTTAAACTATACATCAATTCAATTAGGCGTAAATTATTTTTTCTTATAGAAAAAACCAGGTACAAGGGTATTGCTGTGCGTAATTAATAACACTGTTCCCCATAACCGTCAATTTTCGTGGATTTGTAGCCTTGAAAACACTATTTAACAATTAAAACCCAGCCGCTTAGTTGTGCTGTTTTATTCTTCAGGTCGATAATATAATAATAAGTTCCCTGGGGCAATGCGGCTCTGTTGAGTGTGCCATCCCAGGGCTTTGCATAACCGGTGCTTTGATAAACCTTTTGGCCGTAACGGTCAAAAACCATAACCGCGCTTTCGGGATAGGTTACCAGGGCATCTATGTTCCAATAATCATTTATGCCATCGTTATTAGGTGAAAACGTATTTGGGATGGTAATTTTTTTATAAACCCGCACAAAAGCATTGCTGTTAGCAGTGCCGCAATTGCCTGATACAACGGTTAAAGTATAGGTAATGTCATCTGCAGGGCTGGCAACCGGCGTAAGGGATGCCGGGTTGTCAAGGCCCGTGGTCGGGGTCCATGAATAACTGCTGATCGAATCGCCCTTTATTGTTCCGTTTAGCTTAACCGACTGCCCTTCAAATATTACTTTGTTTCCCCCTGCATCAGCAATCGGATTTTGAATAACCGTTACGGCAATTGACTTGGTATCGTCATTACAGCCATCGTTACTTACATTCACGGCATAGGTTGTTGTTTGCAGCGGAGTTGCCACCGGGTTGGGAATATCATCATGATCAAGCCCGGCGGCTGGGGTCCATTTATAATATAAACCGCCTGATGCTGTTAACTGTGTGCTTTCTCCTGCGCATACAACAACGTTGCTGCTTACACCCGCTACAACTTTTGGAACTACTTTTACGGTTGTTGTTACCGGTGCTGATGTACAGCCTTTGTCTGAAACCGCCTGAACAGTATAGGTCCCGGCATCCGCCGGAGTTGCATTATTGATTACCAAAGGATTTTTTGTGCTATTTGCGATATTGGGGCCGGACCAAATATAACTGATGCCCCCGGAAGCGGTTAATTGCAATGGATATCCTTCGCAAACAGTTTGCGATGCAATAGCAGGTACCACAGGGAGAGAATCAACCGTAACGGTTAACGGAGGCGAATATACACGGCAACCAACGGAAGAGATATCCGATCCGTTAGCCACGCCAAGCCGATATTGATAAGTGCCCACTACAGCATTGGTAAATTTTGCCACAACAAAATTATTCGTCTCGCCGGCAATGTCTGTCCAGCCTTTGCCATTAGGATTTGACTGCCATTGATAGGTGGGATTATTATTACCCGCAACCTGTGCCTGCAATGTAAAATCGGCACTGCTTCCCTGGCACAGGCGCTGACTGGTTGAGCCGGTGATGGATGCAAAACCCGACTCAATAATTGGCCCGCAAGCACGAAAGGTAATATCGTCCAAAATAAGGTCATTCCCATTTCCACCGGGAGCAATATTGGTCATTTTAACTACCACGTCGCTTACATTTGCAGGGACAGTAAAGTAAACAGAATCTTTTTGCCAGTGAGGGCTGTCAGTTGCCGGAATAATACCTGTTGAATCAATCGCTAAAATTTTTCCGTCGGTTGTTTCAATGGTGAAAGTAATATTAGGTTCGCTAACACCCGCGCCGCTCGCGGCAAGCCTTATTAAATTTAATATATAAGCTGAGAATTCATAAGTGGTATTAGGGCATAAGCCGTTTGCCGTTTGTGTAAAAAAAATACTGGGTTGCGCTGAAGCATTAACGATCATCATATAACCGTTGGGATTTCCGGTATGATCTGCCGTTACATTTTGCCACGTATTGGGATGACAATTTCCGGAGCCCGTAAGGCTGTTGGCAATGGTATATTCACCATCATTGGGGCAATTATTGGTGGTGTAGTTCATTGTAGTGATACCGGCTGCCAATGGCGCCCCCGGATTGGCCCCCGATCCAAAATCCTGGTTAATTACCGGATCGCCTAAACTGCCGCTACAGGTTTGGGCGTTGGATTGCAAAGCAAATCCAATGCAAAAAGCTAAAAAAATTAATTTCAGGAGAATTGGCCGCATCAAAAAGTAACCGTAGCAAAAACAGTTTCTTTCCAAAAATAATCTATTTAATGAATGTGAGGGTTTATAATTGAAAATGAGGATAAATACTATACCCGATAGTTGCCGGCGATGTAATAATAGTACAGGTTACTGCTTTTTGCTATAAGCAGAATTGTAAATTGCTTTTTACATACTTTACGCCGATAGCTCGTGTTAGTCTATAATTTATAAGTATTTTTGTTTTCCCTGATCAAAGCCCTATGGTAAAAATATACCTGATCTTAGCTTTTACGTTTGCCATAACAATAACGGTTGATGCACAAAATACCGCTGCTTTAAAAAAAGATACGGTAAAGCAACTGAAACCGGTAACGGTTAGAGCTTATCTTTCTGAACAACCTGTTTTGAGTGTGCCTGCCTCCATAAGTGTTATCAGCCAGCAACAGTTAAATTTACAGCCCGACAACTCATTTATTTCTGTTTTAAACAGTACTCCCGGTGTACGGGCCGAAGAGCGGTCGCCGGGCAGTTATCGTTTATCCATACGGGGAAGTTTGTTGCGTTCGCCGTTCGGAGTACGTGATGTGAAGGTTTATTATGATGAGATCCCGCTTACGGATGCGGGTGGCAATACCTATTTAAATGCCATCGACTTTAACAGCATCCACAATATGGAAGTATTAAAGGGGCCTGATGGTAGTTTATTCGGGGCAAATTCGGGCGGGGTGGTTTTATTAAGCCCTGTAAACCATCATGCTGATTCCAACTTTGTTTCTGCCGGATTAAATGGCGGCTCTTACGGCCTTGTACACGAAAACACCGCCATGCAGCAACGCTCCGGTAACTACCAGCTTAATTTAAACCAGGCGTATGAAAGCTATGGCGGTTACCGTCAAAACAGCTATATGCAGCGGCACTATATCCAGGCGGTAAACAGCTGGAATTATAACCAACGTGATCAGTTACGGCTGCTCGGATTTTATTCGGATTTAAGCTACGAAACACCCGGTGGGTTAACACTAAGCCAATACCAGGCCGATCCGACGCAGGCCAGGCTATCCACCAAAACCATTCCAGGCTCTATTGTACAAAGGGCTGGGATTTATCAAACAATGCTTTTTGGCGGCCTGGTGAATGAGTATCATTTTAATGATCACCTGCGCAATGTGTTGTCTGTTTTTGGCACTTATGTCGATTTTAAAAATCCTTTTATCACCGATTATGAAAACCGGTATGAAGGCACTTTCGGCTTCCGTACTTATTTTGAGCTAACTGGTAATGACCGTAAAAATTACCGGTGGAACACCAATTTAGGTGTGGAATGGCAGCAAACGGACGCGGACATTAATAACTATGGCAATAAAAAGGGGGTACGGGATACCGCCCAAACGTTAGACAGGATCAACACCAACCAGCATTTCTTTTTTGCCCGGTATGTGGCCGATATCTATAGAAAACTACATATTGAAGCGGCCCTGAGCCTCAACTTTTACGATTATAAATTCCTGAACGTGTATCCGAATGATGAAACTGCCTATACCGACAGGAACTTTACGCCGCAGCTGATGCCAAGGATTGCCCTTACTTATCAGCTCACCAATGATTTTATATGGAGGGCCTCCGTTAGCCGGGGATACTCTACGCCAACAACTTCTGAAATAAGGCCGACAGACCATTCCATCAACCCCAATCTGTCTGCCGAATATGGCTGGAACTACGAAACGGGGTTTCGATTGCGCAATAAGGATGAAAGCATGTACCTGGACGCATCAGTTTTTTTATATAAGCTGCAAAACGCCATAGTTCCCCGTTTTAACGCGGATGAAACAACCTATTACATTAATGCCGGAGGCACCAATCAGCCGGGAATGGAAATATATTTTACCGACTGGATCATCCGGCAAAATAATTCGGGATTTATAAGGGGGCTGCAATTTAATGAATCGCTTACCTTCGACCGCTTTACCTTTAGCAGTAATTACCATGATGCAACCAGTAATTACGCCGGCAACCAGTTAACCGGCGTGCCCGAACAAGTGATAGTTACCAGCTTTCAGATTAAATTTCCGCAGTTTATTTATCTGTATTTAGAGCACAATTATACTGCACGCATTCCCCTTAATGATGCCAATACCGCATACGCCCCGCATTACAATTTATTAGCAGCAAAAGCAGGCTGGCAACATCGATTGAGCCGAAAAAGCAATATTGAAATTTACGCCGGAGCCAATAATTTGCTAAATGAAAAATATAGTTTAGGAGACGATCTGAACGCCGTCGGCGGCCGTTATTATAATGCGGCGCCTTTACGCAACTATTATGTTGGCTTTAATGTGATATTTTAAGAATGGCAGGCGCCCTTGGATTCCCCTCTTTAGAAGGTCAGGGGTGTGTTATGCGATGTCCGCTTTTTTAACACGCTTTACAGGTATCATTTCCGGAAGTTCAGCCAAAATGGTGCGGCCACCCTTTACAACCTGGCCCAGCTCAACCTTAATCTCAGAGCCTAATGGTAAAAACACATCCACCCTGGATCCGAATTTAATAAAGCCAAACTGCTGGCCTTGTTGTACCTGATCGCCTTCTTTTACGTACCAAACAATGCGACGGGCCAAAGCCCCCGCAATCTGGCGGAAGAGTACAGGTACACCTTCGCTGTTTTCAATAACAATAGTAGTACGCTCGTTTTCGGTGGAGGATTTTGGATGCCAGGCAACCAGGTATTTCCCTTTATGATAATGAAAATATTTTATAACGCCGGCAATCGGATTGCGGTTAATATGCACATTTACAGGTGACATAAATACCGAAAGCTGAATCCTTTTATCTTTCAGGTATTCGGTTTCGGTAGTTTCTTCAATTACCACCACTTTGCCATCAGCAGGGCAAAGCACCTGTTTATCGTTTGTGTCGATGGAAATTGACGGACTGCGGAAAAACTGTAAAATGATCAAAAAAAGCATGGCCGACAAAATGTATACGATCCACTTTACTGTATGGGCTTGCGGGAAATAAAACTGGATCACCGCGTTCAAAACAAATATGAACAGGATGCATAGCGCAATGGAAGTATATCCTTCTTTATGGATGGTCATGTTATGGGCTCTTTTTGCAAAGTTATTAATTTAATTGAGTTGGATGAGTTCATTTTTTAAGCCGGGCGAAGAGCCGACACAACCGGCGTTACTGCGCTTGCCGCCTCTCTTTGAATAATCTATGCGAACGGCATCAGCGTTAAAAAAGGAGAATTTTAGCCCATGTTACCTTTCTATAAATAACATCAGATCGAGACGCTAACGATTTTCGATTTAAGCTATCGATATAGTATATTTGTATAAAAGGAATTTTATGTTGACCGCAATTAAGGGATATTACGAAAAAGGAAAGATCTTTTTAAAGGAAGATGCGCCAGTTCAGTCAAAAACTGATGTTATTATTACTTTTTTAACGAACGATAAAGATCAGATAAAAGACAAAAGAATTCCGGGAGGCCTGAAAGGAAAGGTCTCGCTGCCTGAAGATTTCAATGATCCGTTGGACGATCTGAAAGATTACATGTAATGGCTGGTAACCGTTATCTGCTGGACACACATAGTTTAATATGGTTCCAGGAAAACAATCCTAAAATTCCTGAAAAAATAATGCAATTGATACAGGAGCCAGGCAATACCATCTTATTTAGCCAGTTAGTTTATTTGAGATTGCGATCAAACAAAAAATTGGCAAACTTCCGGCATTTAATGCAACCATTGAGGAAGTTTATGAAGGCTATAAATGATGGATTTACCTTCCTTCCGATTCATAACCAATACCTGTATCACTATAATAACGTTCCGCTTTTAGACACACACCGCGACCCTTTTGACCGCTTACTGATTGCATCAGCAATTGTTGAAGATGCAGCAATTCTTTCTATAGATGACAAACTCTGCTTATATCCTGATCTAATACAGGTGATTTGGTAAAAGCCATACCTTACCTGCCAGGTGAGTCAACTCTCCATCTAATTCAAAACCATATACAAATAGGCATACACAATTGGCGCGGCAATGAATAGTCCGTCAAAGCGATCGAGCAGGCCGCCGTGGCCGGGGAGTATTTCACCGCTGTCTTTTACATCGATGCTTCGTTTAAACATGGATTCTATCAAATCGCCCAATGTGCCAAAGCACGAAATTAATATGGCTATTGAAACCCAGCGGTTCCAGGGAAGTTCGTGGTAATAGTAACTGATGATCAACGCTGTGCCCGCGCTAATGGCAATACCGCCGAATAAACCCTCCCACGTTTTTTTGGGTGAATGGCGCTCAAACAGCTTTGTTTTGCCAAATTTCATGCCCACCAGGTAGGCCCCGGTATCGTTGGCCCAAAGCAGTATTAAAAATGCCAGCGGATAATGAAAGTTAAAATCCCCTTTCACATAGGCCATAGCATGAAAAAAGGTAAATGGAATGCAAAACAAGGCTAATCCCAAAAAGGTATAGGCTATATTAGTAAACGGCGTAGCCGATTGTTTAAAAAGTTCCTGGATAGGTACGGCAACTAAGGCTATTGGCAGTAAAAAAATCAATTTATGATAGGGTTGAATATCCTGATAAGTAACCAGCGCAAAAACCACATATATAAAAACGCCGTTCAATATACCCAAAAGTATATTTGGTTCGATGCCGCTTTTTTTTATCAACCCATAAAACTCCCTGAGGCATAGCACGGTGAGCAGCAAATAAAATGCCCCGAACACATAATGCCCCAGCAGGTTAGAGCCAACCATAATAATAACAAATAGAATTCCCGTGATGGCGCGTGTTTTCATATATTAAATATTAATCTGATTCAGGATTATAATCTCAATCGCGTGGCTAAAATCCTCCTGGTGTATATAAACTTCAACATCGCCAAAAGTACGGTGAGATGAATCTTGTTTGTTTAACAATACTGAATCAATATGATGCCCGGCCAGTGCTTGCTTTACCATCTCTGACTGGTAATAATTTGCCGATGCATATATTTTGACCCAATTCTTTTCCATTACGTTTCTGCGAGCTGCTTTTTTTCGGTAGCTATTTTACGATAGATGAAAAGCAAAACAAGCATAATTGCAAAGCTGAATATATAGCCCGCATAATTAAATACGTGCTGGTCATCCGGGTTTAATTTGATCATTTTATGCTGATACAGATAGGTTAATATAACCGCTGTACCGTTGTTTATAAAATGCGCCCAAACAGCAGGCCATATACTGCCGCTCCAAACTACAAAATAACCAAACAGTGCACCCAGCAGCACCCTCGGTAAAAATCCAAAAAACTCCATATGAAAAGCGCTGAACAAAATGGCGGTTATCCATACGGCTGCATGGTAACTTTGTGTCCACCGGGCAAAAATGGTTTGCAATACCCCGCGAAACATAAACTCTTCTACAATAGCCGTTAATAATCCTATAAATAACAGATCAAACAGCATATCGCCTATGGTCCCCATATTGAGCATGGTTTCGGTGATTTTCTGGGCGGTTTTCTCGCTGTCTTCCATCCATTTTTGCACGCCGCCTAAAAAATGCGGGAGTTGCAACTTTTGGTTGATATTGGATAATACCTCAATGGTTGGGGTAGAAAGCAGCATGATAAGCAGCACCAGGAACATAATTCCCCAGGGAAAGTTGATGTTTGGTTTAATGTAGTCTCCCGGGTCGTGAACAACCACATAAGCAAAAAATACGGGGGCCGCAAAAATAGGTAACGTAGTGCCGAAGAGTTGAATTATCCACAACGCCGGGATCATATGGGGGGCGGCCATATTTAAAGTTGTAAGCGCTGTTATCGTTTTTAAGCCGTATAGTGGTATTATTACCATTATACCCAACAAATTACCAACTATCATGATCACTCCAAAAATGCCAATAAACATCAAAAACTGGAGCCCCGGATGCAGTTGTTCGCCATGCTCTGCTAACGGTTTATCGGGAGGATTTATCATTCAGCTTAATTTTCGTATTTTTGCCACGAAGATAAGTCATGTCTGTACAAATTGGAAATATTGATTTAGGAGAGTTCCCGCTGTTGCTGGCGCCGATGGAAGATGTGAGCGATCCGCCTTTCCGTTATGTGTGCAAGCAAAACGGCGAGGATATGATGTACACCGAATTTATCTCGTCGGAAGGATTGATCCGTGATGCAGCCAAAAGCCGGCAGAAACTGGATATTTTTGAATACGAGCGACCCATAGGCATACAGATCTTCGGGAGTGATATTGATCATATGCGCGAAGCAACAGAGATTGCCACCCTGGCTAATCCCGACCTTATGGATATCAATTACGGCTGCCCGGTAAAACAAGTGGCATGCCGCGGTGCAGGTGCAAGCCTGCTGCAGGATATTGACAAAATGGTAGCCATGACTAAAGCGGTTGTGGAAGCCACCCATTTGCCGGTAACCGTGAAGACCCGGTTGGGTTGGGATGATACCACCAAAAACGTATATGAAGTTGCCGAACGCCTGCAGGACGTAGGCATAAAAGCCCTTACTATTCATGGCCGTACCCGCGCGCAGATGTATAAAGGGGTGGCCGACTGGGCGCTGATCCGTGAGATAAAAAAGAACCCGAGAATACAAATCCCCATTTTTGGGAACGGCGATATTGACTCTCCCCAAAAAGCGGCAGAATGGCGTATGGAATTTGGGGTGGACGGAATGATGATCGGCAGGGCCGCAATTGGTTACCCGTGGATCTTCAGGGAGATCAAGCACTATTTTAAAACCGGGGAACATTTAGACAAACCCACTATTGCCGAACGGATTGACGCCTGCTCCACGCACCTCCAAAAATCCATAGAGTGGAAAGGCCCTAAAACCGGCATATTTGAAATGAGAAGGCATTATTCCAACTATTTTAAAGGAATTGAGCATTTTAAAGAATACCGGATGCGCCTGGTTACAGCCGGCGACCTGGATGAGGTATTGGAAATATTGCAGGAGATCAATCAAAATCCACGGTATGCTGCAGACCAGGAAGCTTTAAGTCTATAACCCCAGATCTAAAGGCAAAACAGCTTTAGGCTAAATTAGGACTTGGCGCTTAAGTCTTTATACTAAAAACAAGCAAAAAAAATTTCCCGCAGAAATGGCGTGATATTTGTCTGTATATAATATATTTGAAAAAAAGAGATCCTTATATGGTTACTACTATTACAGACGGTGTTAAAGTTTCGGTTGAAACGATTTACCAGCCTGAATATTCGAATCCGGCAAATGATCATTTTATGTTTGCCTATAAAGTAAATATCGAAAACATGGGAAGCTACGCAGTGCGGCTGCTGGGCAGGCACTGGTATATTTTTGATTCTAACGGTGCCAAAAGAGAAGTGGAAGGCGAGGGCGTAGTTGGTCAGCAACCTGTTATTGAGCCAGGCCAGTCGCATGAATATGTGTCAGGCTGTAATCTAAAAACTGACATGGGCAGCATGAAAGGCGAATACCAGATGTCGCGTTTAATCGATAATACCCTTTTTAATGTGCAGATCCCTGAATTTTATTTGATTGCCCCTTACAGGATGAATTAATTTCATCAACTCTAAATATACAAAAACCCGCCCTGGTAAATCAGGACGGGTTTTTTGTTTTATGCAGATTTTTCTGAAATGGAAACTTTACCTGTGGTGTTCATGACCTCCACCGCCGCCGCCACCGCCTGGCGGACGCTGTTGAGGTTGCGGCTGTTGCTGCATACGTTGTTGCGGCGGCGCCTGTTGCATACGTTGCTGTTGACGGGGCTGCTGCGTTTGCGGTTGTTGTTGCATACGTTGCTGTTGTGGCGCCTGCTGCATACGTTGTTGTTGCTGTTGGCGGGGCTGTTGCATTTGCTGTTGTTGCTGCATGCGTTGCTGTTGTGGCGCCTGCTGCATACGTTGTTGCTGCATGCGTTGTTGACGCTGCTGTTGCTGTGGCGCTTGCTGCATACGCTGTTGCGGCTGTTGACTGGGTTGTTGCATTTGCCGTTGTTGCTGCGGCCGGGCCTGCTGTATATTATTTTGCTGTTGTTGATGGGACTGCGTTTGAGGCCTGCTAAACTGTGACCTTTGCGTATTTGCAGGATTGCCCACCTGATGGGCAGAATTGTTATGAAAAGCGGCCGGACTGGCGACATGGCCCTGCGGAGTAAACGCGCGGCCACCCGGCCTGCTCATAGCTGCTGCTACAGGCCGTCCGTGGTTTACGGATGCAAACTGCCCCCTATCGCTTCTTGCTGCCTGCTGATGTGACAGTTGGTTAGCGGTAGGCGGAATATGCCTTTCTCTCATTGCTGCCATTTCCTGCGGCCGTGGCCTTACATTAACGCCTCCCGGCCCATTAAAGCTGGTATGGTTATTCACATAAGTATTACGGATCACCGTACGGTCAACGTAGGTGTTATGTATAACCGTTCTGTTTACATTCACTACCGCGGTATTATAACGGAAGTGGTCTCCGGACCATCGTCCGCCGCCATAACCGTAACCACCGTAACCGTAACCATAATTGATGCCGCCGTAAAATCCCACTTCGGGACCCCAGTAACCGGTATGGAACCCATAAAAACCACCGGTGTAACCCCAGTATGGAGGAGTCCAGTAAAGTCCGGGATCAGGAGGGGCTACCCATACACCGGGAACCCAGTAGTAACCATCGTTATCGTCATAGGCCCAATAACCTGGCTGCCAAAGGTACCCATCTTCAGGGCATGCGGGCTGCACATAAACAGGTAAGGGCGGCGGGCCAATCCTTACAGATATCCCAACGCTAACCTGTGCAAACATGGGAGACACGGCTAATGATACTAAAAAGGATAAAGCTAATATTCTTGCTATTTTTTTCATGATTAATCAATTGATTATTAGTTAGACAATCAGTAGGTGATATTGTTTAACTGTGGCATTTATAACAGCAAAAAGCTGCCTTCTTTAAAGAAGACGGGCTGGGAATAGTAGGTTGATGTTTGTATGTGGCGGTTACGATGTATATTGGTTAGCCGTTTAAGGCTAAGCGTTGCAAACTTAAGTGGTTTACTCACCGAGTTAACGAAAACAGCATATCAGAAAATTCTAAAAAATATTAATGATATACTTTAATTCGCTGTTTCTCCATCGGTATGAGAGGATTCAAATTTCCGCGCCCTCCCGATCGTATCCTGACACGATAAATCCTGATAAAACGCCTCAGGGTTTCACCTGAGGCGTTCATTAAAAAGTCGGGATGAGAAGATTCGAACTTCCGACCTCCAGCACCCCATGCTGGCGCGATACCTGGCTACGCTACATCCCGAAACATTTGTAGAGCTACAAATATATAATTTGTGTGGTAAATCTATTAATCCTTTTAGACTAGCGGTCAAAAGTGGATATAAAATAAAACTGCAAGAGCGAGACCAGCATGTATAAATAAACACACAATTAGTTTAATTTAAGGTACATGATTGTATGTTGATCCGAGCCACCATTATCTGTCAAAAAATCACTTCGTTACATACGGTGCAGCGAAACCCATAATATTTTAGTTAACAGTTAACATTTTTTCAATTTGGCGCTTTATTTGAGCAAATAATATAACCAATCACCTGAAGGAGATGATACAAATAAATAAATTTGAAAAGCAAATAAGTGCTTTTCATGGTTATAGTTTTGATAACTACAGTAGCCTGCAACTCATTAACTATTATTTAAAGTCTTATATTAACAGCGGGACACGTAATCAACTGTTATTAGACGTTTCCTGTGAAATTGAAGATGAAATTGAATCCCTTCAGCATATTCAGTTTTGTACCGATAAAGACGCGGCGTTTAATGACCGGGTGGAGTATACATTGAGCATAATAAAACGGCTTAAAAAATATTTTACCAAGGTTGAAATAGTTGAATTAAATAAAACCGCTATTGGCTGGCACAGGTTTAAACATAACCTGGGATTGCAATCAATTTAGGTGAATCTCCTGTTTAAAGCGTTTTTTTAAATCATTTTTAATAAACCCCTGTCGGGTAGTCAATGTTAACAGGCAATGACTAACACTACCCTATAAGTACGCTTTGATTTAGCGTTCTGTTAAACCGCCTCTAAATGATGTTCTTCGATAGGCGGCATTTCGTTTTGATTCTTTAATTTTTCTTTATGCAGATAACGCCAGTGTAAAAGGCCCAATAAAAGCGCCGCTATGCCTTCGCCCAATAACGTATCTTGCGTGCCTACCCATTTAGATACCGCACCAACCAGAAGGCCCCCCAAAGGCTGCATGCCAAAAAAGGCCATCGCATAATAACTGATCACCCTCCCGCGCATCTCCGGAGCTACTGTAGTCTGGATCAGCGTATTGCTCACTGTAATTTGCGACATCATCCCAAACCCGGCAATAGTAACAAAGGCAAGCGCCAGCGGATAACTGTGTTCGTGCGAAAACAGGATAAGGCCTGCACCAAATACTAAAGTATTAATAAATAGGATTTGTTTTAGGTTGGCTCCCGGTTTAAGGGAAGCCAAAAATATAGCGCCCGAAAATGCACCAAGGCCTATAAAGCTGTCAATAATTCCAAATGTTGATGCTGTTCCTTTAAAAACATCTTTTGCATAGTACGGTATCAGCGTACTGAATGGTAAAACCATTAAACTTATCAGCGCCAGCATTATCAGCACAAAAGCAATGGAAGGCGTCCGTTTTATATAGGCCATTCCTTCTTTAAGTTCGCCAAAAACATTTTTTGTGTGCTCTTTTTTAATATATTCAGGCAGTTTCATCATAAGCAGTGAGGCGATAACCGCCACAAAGCTTAATGCATTCAGCAAGAAACAAATACCATCGCCCAGGCTTTCTAAAACAATACCGGCAATGGCCGGGCCGATAATGCGTGAAAGGTTCACCATGGAGGAGTTTAATGCGAGTGCGTTTGGCAGGTCACTTTTGTCTTCAACCATTTCATAAACTAACGATTGCCTTGCCGGTACATCAAATGCATTTATTATGCCCAATACTACACTAAGGCTGATGATCTCCCAAACAGCATAATGCTTCAACAATATTAAAACAGCCAGCAACAACGCCTGTATCAATGAAGCTATCTGGGTGATAAGCAATACCTTGTACCGGTTATACCGGTCAGATACTACGCCGCCGATCAGCGAAAATAAAAATGATGGAAAAAGGCTCGCAAAAAGCGTTAGCCCCAGCATGAAGGTAGAATGGGTTAAGGTATATATTACCCAGCTTACCGCCGTTTTTTGCATCCATGTGCCAATGAGCGAAACGGACTGGCCCGTAAAATATAACCTGTAATTGCGGCTTTTAAATGCACTGAACGTTCTGATCCCTTTTATACTATTTTTTGTCATTTATCTTCTAATCTTTTTCTCCCTCACTTTGTTTTTAATTCAACGTTTCACTTAAGGTCAACGAGTTTAGTTAACGGACCAATGGCTGCTTTAAGCGCCACTTGTTCTTCTGCCGTGCAAGCTGTTTTTATTGCCCTTAAAAGCCACTCATCGCGTTCATGCCGAAATTGGGATAAAATGTTTTCTCCATCTTCTAAAAGTGAGATATTAACTTTCCGCTTATCCATTTTCGATGGCTCACGGGCAATATATCCCAATTCAAAAAGATGGTTAAGCACCTGCGACATGGATTGATTGGTGATCATTTCCATAACTGCAAGCTCGCTAGGTAACAAAGCTGTATGCTGATGCAACAAGGCCATTGTGGACCGTTCAGTTAATGAAAGCTGTTGTCCGGTGGGAGATTCCTTTCTTAGCTTTTTTATTAACCGTGTTATTGCTGTGCGCAAATCCGAGGCAAATTGAATTTCGTTATTATTGTTCTCCATTTAATAGCAAGTTAAACTTATAAGTTTGCCTTACAAAGGTAAGCCAGATTTATTTCCCAATTATCATTTTAAGGTCAAGGCTGTATATTAAAGGAGCAGAAAAAAATTAACAATAAGAGATTATTAAAGATGGAATAGTTTGCGCCGTCACGGTTTTATCACATTTTCGGTGAAAGCCGAAATAATCTTGGTTCATGATCTGCAATTATATCATTTTGCAGGTATATTCGTTAATGGTATTATTCAGTGCTGAAATATGAATTCCACCGATAATTATGCGCTCTTAATTGACAAGATCAACATCTTTATCCGCAAGTACTATTTTAACAATCTTTTAAGAGGGCTTATATTTTTAGGCGCGGGGCTATTTTCTGCCTATGTGGTTATAACCGTAAGTGAATATTTCGGAAATTTTAGTGTTGTGTTTCGCACAATACTTTTTTACCTGTTTATTTTTCTGAATATCGGGCTTATTGCATGGTTAATTATCCCCTCCTTGCTATCATGGCTTAAATTAGGCAACTCCTTAACCCATGATCAGGCTGCAGAAATTATAGGCAAGCATTTTAACGACGTTAATGACAAACTGCTCAATACGCTGCAACTGAAAAAACAGGCAGCCGAAGATCCACAGCACCGTGCATTGATAGAGGCAAGCATTGATCAAAAAATAGAAGCGTTAAAGCCGGTAAGCTTCCCTTCAGCAATAAATATTAAGGAGAACTCTAAATATCTGAAATGGGCGTTGTTCCCCGCAGGCGTTATATGTATTATAGCCTTTGCGGCACCGTCGGTATTAACAGAAAGCACCCGAAAGCTCATCCGGCACAATGAATATTTTGCCGCCGTTGCTCCTTTCAGCTTCATCGTACAAAACAAAACCTTTTCTGTAGGTCAGGGCGATGATTTAAAGCTGGATCTGAAACTGGATGGGAACCGGCTTCCGGCGGATGTTTACGTTGAAACAGCTAACAATACCTTTAAGCTGGACAAGGAGAATATCAGCCGTTTTCATTACCTGTTTACTAACCTGCAGCAAAACACTTTTTTTAAGCTTACAGCCAATGGCTTCACTTCTGCCCAATACGAAATTAAAGTAAACCTGCGCCCGGCCCTGCTTCATTTTGATGTGCAATTAAATTATCCGGCGTATCTGCATAAAAAAGATGAGAAACTAATCAACGCCGGCGATTTGACCATTCCCGCAGGTACCGTAGTTAACTGGAGCCTTCATACGCAAAATGCTTCAGCCCTGTCTTTTTATATAAACGGGCACACCGCAAACCTTAATTCTACAGTGCCTGATTTATTTGAGCACAGCGAAAAAATAGTTAAAAATTGCGTTTATAAAATCACCCCATTAAATAACATGGTTAACCATGCCGATTCTGCAAGTTACCGGGTTAATGTGATCGCCGATGAACCACCAGCTATTACTGTGGAGGAAAAGCAGGACAGTATCAGCGTGAAAACGCTTTATTTTGATGGCAGGATACAGGATGACCATGGTTTTTCATCGCTTACTTTTAATTATATTGTTGGCAACCCGGCAGATAAAGCAAATTTAAAAACATTCACCAAACCTGTTAAAGCCGACCTGGGCCAAACACAGGCTAATTTCTTCTACTATTGGAACCTGAAAGACCTGGGCATAAAACCGGGCGACCAGGTAACTTACTTTTTTGAAGTGGGAGATAATGATGCGGTAAATGGGCCTAAAAAAGCGCGGTCGCCGGAGCATACGCTTAACATCCCTGACACGAAAGAGTTAAACAATGAATTAAACGCAGGAACAGAAGCGGTAAAACAAAAAATGGTTTCGGCAATAAAAATTGCAGGGCAGATAGAGCATGATTCTCAAAAGCTTAACCAGATGCTGCTGGACAAAAACACGCTTTCGTTTGATGAAAAAAAACAAATTGAGGACCTGTTGCAAAAAAAGAAAGACCTGGATGACCTGGTGAAGGAAATACAGGGCGACAATAAAAAGAATTTATATAACCGGCAGGAGAACCAGCAGCAAAACAATGACCTAACCGAAAAACAAAAACAGATGGATGAGCTGCTGAAAAGTGTCCTTGATCCAAAAACACAGGAGATGCTGCAAAAATTACAGCAAATGCTTCAGAATGAACAAAAAGACGGAACGAGAGATCAATTGTCAAAAATGCAGAACGACAATAAATCTCTGAAAAAAGAACTCGACCGCATGCTGGAGCTGTACAAAAAGCTGGAGTTTGAGCAAAAGTTAAATCAGAATGTTAGCCAGCTTAACCAATTGTCGCAGGAACAACAAAAACTTGCAGACCAGGCCAAACAGGCAGGTGCAGACCAGCAGGGACTGCAAAAAGATCAGCAAAAGCTTAATCAAAATTTCCAGGATATAAAAAAATCATTGGACGATCTGCAAAAGGCCAATGAGCAGATGGAGCAAAAAGAAACCTTTGAAAACCCAAAGCAGGATGAGCAGAGCATTGATCAGCAAATGGAAAAAAGTGCCGACGAATTAAAAAAGAGCAGTCCGTCAAAGGCTTCGCCATCACAACAACAGGCTGCAAAAGAAATGAAGCAGCTTGCGGATAAAATGCAGCAAAAAGAGCAGGAGGGTCAGGAAAGCGAAAACAATGTTGATGCACAGCAACTGCGCGAGCTGTTAAAAAACCTAATCAACAGCTCATTTGAACAGGAGAAAGTAATGCAAACATTAAAGGGAACGAACCCTACGGATCCGAATTATATATCCCTCTCCCAAAATCAGAAAAGCATAAAAGATAATTTAAAAACTGCCGAAGACAGCCTGTATGCCTTAAGCAGACGTATCCCACAGATCCAATCAACCGTTAACCAGGAAGTGTCGGGTATCAATAACCATATTGACCAGGCTTTACAAGATTTAGGCGACAGGCGAACCGCAGAGGCAACGCGCAGTCAGCAATATGCCATGACATCAATGAATAATTTGGCGTTAATGTTAAGCGAGGCGTTGGACCAGCTGCAAAACGCCATGAATAAGGGAAAAAGCGGTAAAGGAAAAGGAAAACAACAATCATTGGAGCAATTGGCTAAAATGCAGCAGCAATTAAATCAAAATATGCAAAAGGCCCGGGAGCAAATGCAACAGCAGGGAAACGCTGGAAAAAGTTCTGGTGGAAATAATGGAAATATTAGCGAACAATTAGCTAAATTAGCGCGTCAGCAACAAATGATCAGGGAGGGTCTACAGCAGATAAACCGGGACGAAAACAAAGATGGGACAGGCGGGTTGGGGAATTTGGATAAAATTTCGAAAGAAATGGAACAAACTGAGCGTGATCTCGTAAACAGGAAAATCTCGGAGGAAGCCCTTAAGCGCCAGCAGCAAATTCAAAGCCGGTTATTAGAAGCAGAAAAGGCTGAACAAGAGCGGGAACAGGACCAGCAGCGCGAGAGCAAAGCCGGAAAAGACATCCCGCCGGGATACATAAAAGCATTGCAGGAATACCAGCAAGCCAAAGAAAAACAAACCGAGCAGGTAAGGACGGTGTCTCCTGCATTAAATTTATATTATAAATCAAAAATAATATCTTACTTTGATCTACTCAACGCAAAATGACATGGACCAATCAAATGTTCAAACAGGTGAATTGTATACGTTACAGCTTCCTTCAAAACAGGAAAGTATAACGCTGCTCGAAAATTTGATAGAGGAGATTGCCGATAAACATAAAATTAGTGAAGATACCTTCGCTAACATGATGACATGCCTAAGTGAGGCTGCTATTAACGCTATTGTACACGGCAATAAGCTTGACGCAAATAAAAAAGTTATTGTAAATGCGGATGTAGAAGGCCGCCGGATTATATGGACAGTTACTGATGAGGGGGATGGCTTTGATTATAATAACCTTGCCGATCCAACAGCGCCGGAAAACATTGAAAATCTTACCGGAAGAGGTGTTTTTATTATTAAACACCTGGCTGATCAGTGCATATTTAATACTAAAGGAAATGAAGTTGAACTTCACTTTAAAATATAATGCCCTCAATTGAATTTTTTGAAGAAGACATCACCTATAAATTAAAAAACAAAACTGCTGTTAGGCAATGGATAACTGATACCATACTGGCCGAAGGCTTTAAATTAAAAGAGCTAACCTATATTTTTTGTTCCGATAATTATTTGCTGCAAATAAATCAGCAATACCTTAACCATGATACCTATACTGATATTATCACCTTTGATAATTCGGAATTAGAAAAGGTAATTATTGGCGATATCTTTATCTCTATTGACCGCATCCGCGAAAATTCCCTGAAGTTTAATATAACCGAAGCCAGCGAACTGCACCGGGTAATCATTCACGGCGCATTGCACCTGTTAGGATATAAGGATAAAACCCTCACAGACAAGAAAAAAATGACATTAAAAGAGGATTTCTATTTGAACAAGAGAAGCTTTATTGGCTAATTTTACGCTATAATTACCATTGAACCAATCTTTTAAAAATATGAAATTACTTATTTTAATTTTCGCTTTTATGTTCATAGCACCTAAAAGCCCGATTTATGAATTTAAGCTGACCTCCATTGAAGGGAAGAGCTTTTCGCTGTCTCAATACAAAGGCAAAAAGGTTTTAATTGTTAACACGGCCTCTAAATGCGGCTTTACGCCTCAGTATGCCGAATTACAAAAACTTGCTGACCTTTACAAAGACAAACTGGTAATTGTAGGTTTCCCGGCAAACAACTTTGGCGGCCAGGAACCTGGTTCAAATTCTGAAATTAAAACATTTTGTGAAAAACGCTTCGGCGTGACGTTTCCGCTAAGCGAAAAAATCAGCGTTAAGGGGGATGACATTTATCCTTTGTTTAAATATTTAACAGAGGCTCCAAATCCTGATTTTACAGGAGAGATCAAATGGAATTTTGAGAAGTTTTTGATCGATGAAAACGGAAATCTTATCCATCGTTTCCGCTCACAAACCACCCCGCTATCGCCTGAGCTTACAAAATATTTGTAAACGAACCCGTTAACTAACAAAGCCCTCTGGATTTTTTTCAGAGGGCTTTGTTATGAAACTACATCGTTATACCTATTGTTTCGGCGCATCGGGTGCGCCTTGTGCCTTCTTAATAGAATCTTGTTGGGCCTTTTTCTTTTTCTTCCTAAAAAATCCTTTTAACAGAAAATTACTTTGTGCAGCTTTAAGATCGGTGTTTAATGTTGTAGTGGTAGAATGTACATTTTTCATGGTTGTTTGTGCTTGCTTTACAGTCCCCTCAAGGTCTTTTGAAAGCTTATCGCTATTCAGCAAACGTCCTATGCTACCTTGCCCGTGGTTAACCTTTCCTACAATTTCCGACAACCCGCCGGTTAACGATTCTGCGTTGTCTATCACTTTGGTTAATTTAGCGATTATCTTGTCTACATCCACCGGGTTAACGGAGGCAAGCTGATTACCTGCCTGTATCTGTTCTGTACTGGTAACGCCGCCTGGGGCAATTACTATTAATTTATCGCCCATTAAACCATCGCTCCCAATACTCAATTTTGCGTCCTTTTTTATAAATTTCTTAACGCTGTTGTTTAAAGTAACGTCAACCCTAACAGAGCTGTCTGTTTCAATATTTATAGCCTGTACAACCCCTACATTAATCCCTGCAAAGCGTACATTGTTGCCCACCTGTAAACCATTTACATTTTTGAATTTCCCGTAAATATTAAAGGTTGAACTGAAATAGTTTTTTTGATTGCCAATAAAAAAGACCGCCAATACCAATACCAAAAGTCCGATAAAGGTAAATAAGCCTATTTTTATTTTTTGTCCTGATGTTGTTTTCATAATATATCTGTAAAGTATGCCGCTACTGCTTTATTTTTTGATTTGTGAAGTTCTTCAAACGAACCCTCTGCTATGTATTTACCATCATCCATTATCAATACACGGTCTGATGCAATGCGTGCACATTCCATATCGTGCGTAATTATAATGGATGACGTTTGGTTTTGCTTTTGTATCTTTAATATCAGCTCACTGATCTCTCTTGATGTTATGGGATCCAGACCGGTCGTTGGTTCATCATAAAGTATAATTTCAGGATTAATTACAATTGTTCGTGCCAGGCCTGCTCTTTTTCGCATCCCTCCAGACAGATCAGAAGGCAGCTTATCAATCGCGTCAAGTAATCCAACGGCGTCAAGGCCTTCTTCTACCCGTTTGTCAATTTCTGCCTGATCTGTTATTTTTAGTACCCTGGTTAATGGGAACTCTAAATTTTCGCGCACGGTCATTGAATCATATAAAGCGCCGCTTTGAAACAAAAAGCCAACCTTCATCCTTAACTCCTTCAATTCCTTTTCGCCCATTTCAGCTACTTCCTCACCAAATACAGTAAGCGATCCTCCATCAGGCTTTAATAACCCTACAATACATTGTATAGTTACCGATTTTCCGGTACCTGATCTTCCTAAAATAACTACGTTTTCTCCCCGTTTCAGGTCAAGAGTTATATCCTTTAAAACATCTTTGGTGCCAAAAGACTTTTTTAGCCCGTTTATTGATATTACTATTTCATCCTTTTTTTTGGATGCGTTTTTTTGTTCTTTATCTTCTTTCACCTGGTCCATATCTTTTTAATTATAAAATAATAAACTGGTGATCTGAACGGCAATCGCATCAATCACAAAAATCCATAGCGATGCCGTTACAACTGCTGAATTTGCTGCAATGCCTACGCTTTCGGTCCCTTTATTTGAATTAAATCCTTTATAACAACCAACAAAGCCTATAGCAAATCCAAAAAATATCGTTTTAACCAGCGCGGGTAAAAAGTCGGTAAAATCAAGAGAGCCTATTACTTTGGTAAAATAGAGGTTAAAACTCATGCTATCCCTTATATTCAACGCCAGGAAGCCTCCAAAAAGGCCTATTGCGTCGCCAAGAACAGATAATAACGGAACCATTACCGTTGTTGCAATGATCCTGGTAACTACTAAATATTGCACAGGATTTGCTCCCGATACCTCCATGGCGTCAAGCTGCTCGGTTACTTTCATGCTTCCAAGCTCAGCGCCTATGCTTGATGCTATTTTACCGGCACAAATTATGGCAATAATTACCGGCCCTATTTCGCGGACAAAAGAAACAGACAATGTTTTAGGCAGCATGCTTGCTGCTCCGAAAGCTACCAAAGTTGGTCGCAATTGAAGTATAAGCACTATTCCCATTATAAAAGAAGTAATGCCAACCAGCATTATAGACCGGTAACCAATTTCATAACATTGCCGCACAAACTCCGACCACTCAAAGCCCCCGGTAAAAACATTCCTGAAAAATCTAAAAAAAAATCCCACCTGGTCACCAATGCCTTCAAGCCATTTTTTCCATCCCGGAAGTACTATTTCTTCTGCCATCTTTATCGTATTTAGCCAGTAACAACACTATTTGAATGGTGCTATTTTAACCCATTTATATTAACCTCAGTAAATTCTTGCTGGCTTCTAACGAGGATATTATTAGCAAACGGGGACTGCGCTTCGGTTTTATTGTTTATATCTCTTGAATATAAAACACTGTAGAAGTGATTTTGTTTAAAATATTTATGAGTATAAATACCGCCCCTACCAATGCAGATAGCCGTTGGTTAAAGTGTTATCATAACTAACCAAAAATTAGTGTTTGCGTGTTTAAACATGCAATATTGCTCCCTAATTATTTATGCGTATTTTTGCAAAAAAGGTGTCCTTATGGCAAAGAAAGCGATAGTTGCCGGAGCTAGCGGATTAATTGGCAGTGCGCTTTTAAATATTTTATTGCAAAACAAAGAATACGATACGGTATTAATATTGGTAAGGCGGCGGCTTCCGATTGAAAATAATAAATTAAAGCAGCTAATAATAAATTTTGAACAGATAGAAGATCATAGCAAATTATTAACAGGCGATGTAGTATTTAGCTGTTTGGGATCAACCCGGATAAAAACACCCGATTTAAAGGAATATCGGAAGATAGATCATGACTATCCATTAAGACTTGCTAAAATAGCTTTTGAAAATGGCATCCGTCAATTCCATTTAGTGTCTTCAATAGGTGCAGATTCATCTTCCTCCAATTTCTATACAAAAATGAAGGGCGAAACAGAAGATGATATAAAAAGGGTAGGCTTGCCTGCCTTGTACATCTATCAACCTTCTCTTTTAACCGGAGAAAGAAAGGAAATCCGGATTGTTGAAAAAATTATTAGCGGACTATTTAAAGTAATAGATCCATTACTATTCGGGAAATTAAAAAAATATCGCAGCATAGCTGCAACAACTGTAGCGCAAGCTATGTTTAAACAATCTATAGAGAAAAAAGAGGGAATATTTATATATCCATCTGATAAAATAAAACAAATATCGTGAGTACTTATATATCTGCCGAAAATCTCGGCCATTCATTTCATGACCATTGGTTATTTAAAAATGTATCCATAGGGATCAATCGCGGCCGCAGGGTGGCGCTTGTAGGCATCAATGGTGCGGGTAAATCAACCCTGCTAAAATTACTTGCCGGAAGCTTAAAGCCTACCGAAGGCAAAGTAGCCCAAATGAGAGATCTGAACCTGGGTTACCTGGAACAGGACCCCAACTTTAAAGATGCAAAAACCATTAGTGACTATATTTTCCATGCTGACGATGTACAGCAGCAGTTGATCAGGAAATATGAGGAACTTTTAGAAAATGACCCGGAAAATTCAAAAGCCATTGAACAGGTAATGGAAGAAATGGGAAATGTTGATGCATGGGAATACGAATATAAAATAAAAACCATATTAGGCCGCCTGGACATTCACCATCTTAATCAAAGCATCAATACATTATCAGGCGGACAAAAAAAACGGCTCGCCCTGGCAAAGCTGCTAATCGAAGACCCCGATATTTATATTTTAGATGAACCTACCAACCATTTGGACATTGATACCATTGAATGGCTTGAAAAACTCTTGACAGACGGTTCAAAAACTATTTTAATGGTTACCCACGACAGATATTTTTTGGATAATGTTTGCAATGAAATATTAGAGATAGACAAAGGAAAAATTATCCCTTACGTTGGCAACTATGGTTATTATTTAGAAAAAAAGGCGGAGCGCGAAAGTGCGGATGAAGCTACATTTCAAAAAAACTCCAACTTATTGCGTAAAGAATTAGACTGGATGCGTCGGCAGCCACAAGCCCGCGGCACTAAATCAAAAGCAAGAATTGATGCTTTTTATGACCTGGAAGAAAAAACAAAAAACGGCGGCGCAAAGCAAAAAGTAGAATTAAGTGTAAAAACCGCGCGGCAGGGGAATAAAATTATGGAGATGAACCATCTTTATAAATCCTTCCGCGATCAAACATTCATCAATAATTTAAGCTATATCTTTAAAAAGGGCGACAGAATTGGTCTTGCAGGAAAGAATGGAAGCGGAAAATCGACCTTATTAAACCTGATAACAGGAACCCTGATTCCGGATAAAGGAATAGTAGATAAAGGAGAAACCACCGTTATTGGCTATTTCCACCAGTCGGGCATTGTTTTTAAAGATGACGAAAGGGTTATTGATGTTGTAAAAAATGTAGCCGAGTTTATAACGATGGCGGATGGAAAATTAATCTCTGCCTCTGCCCTGCTCACCTTGTTTCTTTTTCCCCCGGCTAAACAATATGGCTTCATCTCCAAATTAAGCGGCGGCGAGAAGAAAAGGCTTCAGCTGATGAGCATATTGATGAAAAACCCCAATTTTTTGATCCTGGATGAGCCAACAAATGATTTGGATATTGATACATTAAATGTATTGGAAGAGTTTCTTACCAATTATTCGGGCGTTTTAATGATGGTGTCGCATGATAGGTATTTATTAGATAAGCTAACCGATCAGCTTTTTATTATGGAAGAAGACGGCCATGTTAAAATATATAATGGCAACTACTCCTCATACAGGCTCGAACAGGAGGAAAACAAACAGCAGATTAAACGAAATACAATAACGGAAACCCCCATAGCTCAACAGCCAAAAAAAAACAAATTAAGCTTTAAAGAAGCCAAAGAGCTTGAAACCATAGAAAGCGAGATAGCAAATATTGAAAACCAGTTAAAAGAAAAGAATGATCAGCTAAACGTGGCCGGCATTGAAACGGGCAAGCTTAACGAAATATTAAAGCAGATCAAGACTCTAAATGGCAAGCTTGATGAGAAAAGCATGCGTTGGATTGAGTTAACAGAGTTAAAAGAGGCCCAATGAGAGTCTCTGATATATTAGCTTCTGTGGGCGTTATCATTTTATTGATCGCTTTTTTACTAAATTTATATAAAAAACTACCGGCACAAAGCAAGGTTTATAGTTTTCTTAATTTTATCGGGGCTGGTATTTGTTGCCTTTCCTCCTATTTGATTCGGTTTTATCCATTTATTGCATTAGAAGGTGTTTGGGCTTTTGTAGCCTTATTATCATTATTTAATGTTCCACGTGGAACATCGGCCGATAATGAATAATTTTGTCTTGTCAGGATTCGTTACGTGTAATCCTATAATGTTCCACGTGGAACATGGAGGTATAAAATGTTTAAAAAATATAATGTTATAGTTGTTGGCGCAGGTCACGCAGGTTGTGAAGCCGCTGCTGCCGCTGCCAATCTCGGCTCATCGGTATTGCTTATTACCATGAACATGGGGGTAATTGCACAAATGAGCTGCAACCCCGCAATGGGGGGCGTAGCTAAAGGCCAGATAGTACGGGAGATTGACGCGCTTGGCGGTTATTCAGGTATCATTACAGATAAAACCTCGATTCAATTCAGGATGCTTAACCGCTCGAAGGGCCCTGCGATGTGGAGCCCAAGAGCACAAAGCGACCGGATGCGATTTGCAGAAGAATGGCGTTTAGCCCTTGAACGCACCCCGAATGTGGATTTCTGGCAGGATACTGTTACTTCTTTATTGGTAAAGAATAATACCATTGCAGGTGTACGAACATCTCTCGGAATAGAAATAGCTGCAGATGCTGTGGTGTTAACTAATGGTACGTTTCTTAATGGAATGATCCATATAGGTGAAAAACGTTTCGGTGGCGGACGAACCGGCGAAAAGGCAGCTACAGGATTAACGGAACAACTGATTGAACTAGGCTTTGACTCGGGCCGGATGAAAACAGGCACCCCGCCCAGGGTAGATGGCAGAAGCCTCAACTATTCCTTAATGGAGGAACAATGGGGTGATGAAGAGCGCGGTCGTTTTTCTTATACAAATGTTGAGCTGGCTAAGGAGCAGCGGTGTTGCTGGATAACCTATACCAACACGAAGGTGCATGAAACCTTAAAAGAAGGTTTTGAAAAATCACCCATGTTTACCGGCCGGATTAAAGGGCTCGGGCCGAGGTACTGCCCTTCTATCGAAGATAAGATTAATCGATTTGCTGAGCGGGAACGGCACCAGATATTCGTTGAACCCGAGGGGTGGAATACAGTAGAAATTTATGTTAATGGTTTTTCCACTTCCTTACCCGAAGACATACAATATAAGGCGCTGATCCAAATACCGGGATTCGAAAATGCTAAAATGTTCCGCCCGGGATATGCCATTGAATATGATTACTTCCCACCTACACAACTGGGATTGACATTAGAAACAAAACTTATCAGCAATTTATATTTTGCCGGACAAATCAATGGAACGACCGGTTATGAGGAAGCGGCCTCGCAAGGATTTATTGCCGGGATCAATGCGCACCAAAAAATCAACGATAAGCACGAGTTGATTATGAAAAGATCAGAATCATACATTGGCGTTTTAATTGATGACCTGGTGACTAAAGGAACTGAAGAGCCTTACCGCATGTTTACCTCAAGAGCGGAACATCGCTTACTTTTACGCCAGGATAATGCTGACATCCGCTTAAGCCCTATCGGTCATGACTTGGGCCTTATCAGTGATGAGCGTTTGGAAAAGGTGAATCTGAAAATTAAAAACTCAGATGCAATTGTTGCTTATACCAGGTCAAAATCAATTGACCCTGCATCCGTTAACAGTTTACTAGAAGATTTAGGAACAAGCGTCCTTAACCAAAACACAAAACTATTTAATTTATTAAGCAGGCCACAGGTTGGTTTTGAAGAATTAAGAAAAGCAGATGATACCCTTAATAATTTACTATCCCTTTATGATAAAGAAACTATTGAGCAGGCTGAAATAAAAATTAAATATGAGAGTTATTTTGAAAAGGA
>JAQBOU010000261.1 GCA_028287865.1 Mucilaginibacter sp.
TTCAACGGTCACCGAGGATTAAACCACCCGGTAAAAAATATTATAATGGATCATTGTGAAGTTACTTCACAAAATCACGGTTTTGGCGTAGTGCCCGAAGCTGTGAGGGCATCTGACAAAGTGGAGATCACCCACGTTAACCTGAATGATCAGTCGATTGAAGGGATCCGGGTAAAAGGTAAAAAAGCATTCTCAGTGCAATATCACCCGGAATCATCTCCCGGCCCGCATGACAGCCGTTATTTGTTTGATGACTTTATTGCGTTGATGAAATAATTTACACTCCATAAAACTTACGAAGTTTTTTAAACTTCGTAAGTTTCAAAGTATCCAAATCCTTTCCAACCGCTTTATCTTAATATTTCACCGATAATTTCCTGCGCTTCACCTAAAACCTGTAGCTATATTTTGTTTTCGAACGCAAATTTGTGGTATAAATCACAATATGCAATGAAAACGTTACTCATAATACAGATCATCCACTTAGCGCTGAAAGCCGTGCAGCACGCGGCTTTATTAATGCATTCCATTGGCCATCTTATAAAATAGGCCTCATCCAACCCTCTCCTTTGGAGAGGGCTTTAAGAGCTAAGTCGAGGGAGCCAGTTACAACCGGTCATTTATTGCTTCTTCCCGACAAAAAGATAATTAAAATATCAATTTTTAACCGATTTTTACGGCATGGTAAAACAACCTATTATAACAGTTAAAAACCTTGTAAAAAATTATGGCGACTTTGCGGCCGTTAAAGGAATAAGCTTTGACGTTTATGACGGCGAGATCTTCGGGCTGCTTGGCCCTAATGGCGCCGGCAAAACTACCACGCTCGAGATCATTGAAACGCTACGGGATAAAACGTCTGGTGAAGTAATAGTTGATGGTTTTTCTGTAGATCATGATGCTGATAAAATAAAACAGCGCATTGGGGTACAGCTTCAGTCGGCAGGGTATTATCCAAATCTTAACCTTTCTGAGTTAATCGCGCTTTTTTGCGGATTATATGGCATAGATAAAACACCTATGGAAATGCTTAGTAAAGTTGCACTAACCGATAAAGCCAAAGCAAAATATAAAGACTTATCAGGCGGCCAAAAACAGCGCTTTTCTATAGCTACTACGCTTATAAATAACCCTAAGATCATTTTTTTGGACGAGCCCACAACAGGGCTTGATCCGCAGGCCCGCCGTAACCTGTGGGACCTGATCCGCGAAATACGTGATGCCGGGACCACCGTAGTTATTACCACCCATTATATGGACGAAGCAGAAGAACTTTGCGACCGCGTAGCCTTTGTTGATGGCGGGCATATTGTTGGTATTGATACCCCCAATCATTTTATTGATGAACTGGTGGCGTCGGGCTTTGAGCGCAAAAAACAAGTGAAATTAGCCAACCTGGAAGATGTTTTTATTAACCTGACCGGGAAAGAATGGCGCGAAGGGTAGGCCTCAACCAACCCTCCAAAGGAGAGGACTTGAAAAGCCCTGTTTTACCCTCTCCTTTGGAGGGGCAGGGTGAGGCGTGATTGACTATTGAACTAACAAAATGAATAATACAGTAATAAAGCCCCCTCTAAATCTCCCCCGGTAGGGGAGACTTTAAGTAAGGGAACTTTAATAAAACTTTTTTCAAGTCCTTCTCTACGATCCACAGGACTCCTTTGGAGAGCGGGATTTAGGGTGAGGCTTAATGACTTTGAACTAATTAAAAATGAATAAATACAGTAATACAAAAGCTACCCTGGCAATTGCAGTGGCCAGTTTCCGTTCCATTATCCGCAGCCCTTCGGCTGTGGTATTTAGTTTGGCCTTCCCTTTAATATTTATTGTTGTTTTTGCCAATATTGGCGGCAGCGCGGTTACAGTTGATGTGGGTGTTGCTAAAACATGTGATACTACCGGCCCGGTTTACCAGGTGCTGAAAGACATAAAGGTTGTGCATTTAATAACCAACTTGTCGGCTGATGAGATGGCCAAAAGCCTTTCAAAAGGTAACATTGATGCCATTATTAATATTCAAAAAAACAGTTCAAAGCCTCCTTACACGCTTAACATACAATATACAGATGCATCACAACAAAAAGGCGGGATACTAAAATCCTTATTAAACAGTGTTTTTTACCAGTTAAATAGCCGCGGGAATACCAGTCCTCAGCCTGTAGCCGAAATGAAAGCAACAACGGTTAGTGGTCGTAAATACAAGTATATCGACTTTTTATTGCCTGGGATGCTTGGCTTTTCGCTGCTTAGCAGCGGTGTTTTTGGTACTGCATTTGTGTTTTTAGGTTTAAGGTTAACGCTGGTAATTAAACGCTTTTTTGCCACACCTGTAAAACGCGCAAGCATCATATTAGGCGAGGCGCTGGCCCGCCTGGTATTTTCGTGGATCGGCGCATTATTTATCATTTTGGTAGGGCATTATTTCTTTGGCTTTACCCTTGTTCATGGTGTAGTAACCGTAATAAATATGCTGATACTTTCGGCTATCGGGCTTATTATATTTATGGGTTTTGGCTTCATCATTTCGGGCATAGCCAAAAGTGAAAGCACGGTACCACCGCTTTCCAATATTATTACCATGCCGCAATTTTTATTGTCGGGTACTTTCTTTGCCACTACGGCTTTCCCATCATGGCTGCAGGTGTTGAGTAATATACTGCCATTAACTTATCTCAATAAAGCTATGCGCGATGTAGCTTTTGAAGGAGCAGGCCTGGGTGATGTAACGCATGATCTGCTTATATTAGGCATCTGGTTTATTGTGATTTATGCAGTTGCAGTGAAGACGTTTAAGTGGGAGTAGGTTTTTTGATTTTGGAGGTCGGATTTTTGATTTCGGAAGAAGTTCCACATTTCAGAATTAAGTTATTAACCCAAACTGACAAAAGGTGACTGTTATACTTCAAATACCAAATCAATCAATAATGATAAAAACCTCTAAAAAAAGACTTTTTAGCTTATTACTAACTACATTATTATTTAGTTTGGCAATTGGTCATTTCCTATCTCCAGCAGGAATTTTAGCTATACCAATTACACTGTCATTAATGATATGGATGATTACATTAACAGATAATGGATTTAACATCCTTATGAAATCTGTACTTTCTTATTTATTTATTGGGTTAAATGATATTGGCCTTAAGCTTTTTGCAGGAGGCATACACGATAGTGAAGGAACTGGCTGGATACATTTAATGCTTTTTATAGGATTAGTTCCTTGCTTTATTATGTTACTGATAAGTGCATATCAGAATGTGGATTCTACTACCAAAATAAAAGCGCTCAGTTTACTAATCTTTATATCACTAATATTTCTGCATCTCCAAGTCTTTGAAACATTAGGCATGGAGATATAGGATTACTGCAGAGGTTTTACAACTTGCGGTTTGCATGTGTTAAGTTGTGAAAGAAACTTGTGTATAACACTGGATGATATGGATAGACTGTGACTCGTCCTGAAAAAAGTTGTCACATTTTTTTTAAAGATAAAACTATTATTGTTTGTTTGTCGTGTCAGGAAGTGGGGAACGCAGAGCGTTCTCCACTTCCTGACACGTTTTTCTTTTTTTGCTTCTTTTTTTATTTTTAAAAAGCCGCTATGTTTTTGATAACTGATGTAATTATACGTCCATAACCTCGTCTCTTTTAATCTTTGATTGATAATAATTCTTCCATCGACGTTTAAGTTCACCGCGCCTGCTGTGTGCTATTGCAGGGGTAAGCATATCTATACTGCTATGCGGCCTTAAATAATTATAAGTATTTACCGCCTGTTTTACCGCCGCCCGGGCCATATCTATATCGGTAAATACTTCTTCCAGCAACTCCGTCTTTAAGATGCCATTTACTCTTTCAGCAATGGCATTATCCCTGGGGTCCCCACTTTGGGTCATGCTGATGCTTATTTCCTGATTTTGCAGTATTTCAATATAGTCACTGCAGCAGTACTGTACGCCACGGTCTGAATGATGGATCAGCCCTTTTGTTTCAGCACATCCTGTAACAGCCATTTCCAAAGCTGTTATACAACCGGCCGCTGAAAGCCGCTCACTTAAATGAAAGCCAACGATCTACCGGCTGTAAGCATCCGTTACCAGGCTCAAATAGCTGTTTCCCTGGTATAGTTCAATATAGGTTATGTCACTTACCCAAAGCCCTCCCGCCATTACTGGTGTTAAATCTTTGATAAGATTGGGATGTTTCCGCAGCCAGTGACCGGAAAACGTGGTACGCGCTTTACCGCGCTTCCTGCACATCAAAAGCCCGCACATTCGTAAAAGATCAAAAAAGCAATCTCTGCCTATACTTATCTGATGCTGCTTCATAAACGGACACAGCAGTAGTAGCAATTTACGGCCGCCTATTTTTTTCTGCACCTTACGGTAATTCATTACCTGCTGAACAACCAGTTCTTGCTGAAATTGCCCTTGCTGCTTATAACGCTGTTTTTTATAGTAAGCCTGACGGGTATAACCAGACAGTAAACAAAGCAGGGATAAACGTATTCCCCATAATTGTTCTGTTCTCATGACTGCCTGGTGCCAGCTTTTTTTCTGATGTTTGCCCCTAACTGCTCGTCTGCTATATCGATCGTTGACTCCAGCAATTGTATGCGGACCTGCGCTAAATACAACGCTTCCTGTAAGCTTTTCACATCTGACGGCATCTGATCTTTTAACTGCGGCTCGTATGTTTTAGCTTTTTTGACCAGAGCCGATCCTTTGCTTTGTTTTTCATTCCCCATGATCCAACTCGAAATAGTCGCGTGATGATACCCGTATTTTCTTGACAAGCTACGCATGCTTGGCTTCCCTGACAAGTATTCCTGATATATTTGTTCCTTTATTTGTTGTAAACCCATTTTTGAATCCTTTTGACAACCTATTTCCGGACAAGACAGTGGATAGTGTGGATAAATTTCACTATCCGCCACCACCGAATTTATTTTTCAAAGGCCGTTATGCTTCCTAAAATTGAATTTATTTTGTTTAATAAAGTACTATACATAACTTGTCGGCAGGAAATTATTTAACCAAACAGCAACTTCCCGGACTTTACCGACTTTCGGACTTTCCGGACTAACAAAACAACATGTCGCCGGCAGTATTACTTTCATTCATTATAGGTTACTTTTTGGTATTGCTGGTCATTTCCTGGTTAACCTCAAGGAAA
>JAQBOU010000078.1 GCA_028287865.1 Mucilaginibacter sp.
CTTAATGTTAATGGTTTTTGTTCTTTGCCCGTCGTCAATGCCGGTAAAGGTAGCCTGGTCGCTTTTTTTATCATAAAGCTGTACTTTATCAACCATGTCGCCCCTTATATTTTTGGTAACAAGGGTAGGGTCATCACCAAAAAACTCTTCCCCGTCAACCAATACTTTAGTTACAGTTTGTCCTTGTGCGGTTATTTTTCCGTCCTTATCCACTTGTATTCCGGGTAATTGCTTAAGCAGATCTTCTACTTTTGAATTAGGTTGTATGGTAAAAGCTGCCGCATTAAATTCGGTTGTGTCGCCCTTTATTTTTATAGCAGCCCTGGTGCCTTTAACAATAACATCAGCTAGCAACCGGGCCTTAAGGATCATGTTTAGTTTGCCAAAATCGTGACTAGCTTTGATAGAATCCAAGTTAAATGGCTCTACATAATCAGCATAACCGGGGTAGGTTACCAATAAAATAAATTTGCCTTTGCCCAGGTTGCTAATATTAAAAGTGCCGTTAACACCGGCTCTTGTAAACGCACGCAATATGGAATCTTTGGCATTCAATACGCAGATAGTCGTATTTGGCAATTTAGCGTTTGAGGCAGTATCCTGGATGGATCCTTTAATAGTATAAAGATTTTGTGCTTTTAAGGTGAATGTGAAAAAAGAAGTAAAAATGATTAGTATAATTGTGAATTTCATACATAAGGTTTATGAAACCAATGTATAACTAAATTTTTAGTAATCAAAATAAAATCATAAAGATTAACAACTATTAACAAATTACTAACGGAGTTAAAGCGGTGGCATTTAATCATTCATCAAATTTATCTGATCAGCAAATTTTTGAACGACAAACTATCGCCATTAAAAACGTCAAAATCTACAACATGGTTAATGCCATTAACTTTCGCTTTATCAGAGTGCTGCCAAAACTTCCAGGTGGTCTCCTTACTTAGTGTTAGTTCTGATTGGTAATAGTGAGCTATCCATAACGTATAATCATTAAAGTAGCCTGCTAAATTATCCTGGTAAAATTGCAAACCTGAATAAATGATTGGCCGCGATTTAGTTTTAACCTCAACTTCTTTCAGAAAAGCTGTCACTTCTTGTCGCATCTTATCAGGGGTCATACCATCTAACCGTTCAACATCAAGTACCATCGGCAGATCACCTTTTTCGGCTTTTACATTTTGTAAAAAAAATCGCGCCTGCCATTTTCCGCTAAATTTAGGCCTGAAATAGTGATAGGCGCCACAGGTAATACCGGCTTTAGGGCACTCCCGCCAGTTACGCTGAAAATAGGGATCTACAAGGAGGACACCTTCAGTTGCTTTAATGAAAGCGAAGCTGATATGCACGCTGTCTTCATGCATATCCTTTACCCTCTGCCAGTCTATTTTGCCCTGGTAGGATGAGACGTCGATCCCATGGATGGAATATTTATCCGGAATGGGAATATTAAAACTTTTATAAGTGTGATAATGCGGATTACCGCCAAAATCGCGGATCCATCGCCAGGTTGATGTAAATCCTTTAATAACATAGCCGTAATAAAATGGCGAAAGCAATATCAATACAATTCCGGCAATCACTAATTTCAGGTGCAGTGAATAGCGGTTGGTGCTTTTTCTTTTTGTTGCGGTTTTTTCTTTACAGGTTTTTTTTTGGTTGGAAGGACTTTTTTGGTCGGCGATGTCACAAGGGCAAAAATACAAAAAGTGTTTATGTTATTTGGATGATTTGTGCACGTTGCATAAACTAATTGGCATCTTTGTGATACAAAACATTTACCAGGCGACAGAAATTGCCGCATTTAGTTTGCCTGGAGGAAGAAAAAGTCTTGCCAGATCAGGAATTGGCGGTATAGCTGAAACTCAGGAAATGCTTGATTTTTGTGCCGAAAATAATATCGTTTCGGACATTGAAATGATAGACATCAAGAATATTACTGCTGCTTACGAACGTATGATTAAGGGCGATGTTCGCTACCGTTTCGTCATCGATATGGCAACGCTTTAATACTAAAGCGGCTATGCTATTGTCTATCAGTATTAACCCCATGGATACCTGAAAGATGTCCATGGAGTTTTATTCAAAGCTCTTTATGGTTTAATGTGAATTTGCCGTCAATTGCTTTTTTTTAGCAAGTTGAACTTCTCTTATAAATCGAACCATTTTTCCGATGTTATTCGTGATTCCGATATCCGGCGCTTTCACCGGCTTTCCAACGGTATCCAGTAAAAATGAAAAATCTGTGCCAAGGGTTTTTTGTGCTACGCCGTGGCAACCCTGACAGCCACCCATGCTATAGAACTTGCCATGATACAGCAAATTGTTGCCATGATTATGAGGCGTGTCTATTCCGCTTCCGTTAAAGTGGCTAAGCGTGGAATCAGATTCAACAACATAATTTGAAAGGAAAAAATTAGTAGCTGTAGAAGTACTGTCATTGGTTGGTTTGGCCTGTACGCCCACAAGCCTGTAATTACGCCATATTGAGTTATGGGCAAGTTTATTATGTACATAGTTTGTTGACGCCTCGGTAACTGACCGGATAGGATCGCGTGTTGGTGTCCGCAGCTTGCCGGTTTCATTTCCTTTTTTGTCTAATAAAACGTAGCCCATGCTATCAAGCTGCACATCCACGTGTTCAAAAGTGGCAAATATAAAATCAGGATAATTCTTTGTTTTATGAATGATATGCAAAGCGATTAATCCATAGGTAGTGTTATTATAAACGATTGATCCGTCCGGAGCTTTTGTATAATAAATAACATTACGGGTAAAAAATTTACTGGCTGTATCTTTCGGTGTCAACCTGCGCCAGGCAGCTTTAATTTCCATGGTACCCGTGTTTTTTCCATTACCGCAAGGCAGGCATATTACTTTGGCAGCTGCGGGGCAGTCGCAAGTACTGTTATCATTTGCAATCTGGCTGGTATTTGGATAATAAGCCTTGTATTTCGCAATGTTTTGTTGGGTATTTGTTGTTGCCTGCAGCAAACTTGCTTTTGTAGGATAATTATTAAGCACATAATTGTATTCCTCACTGTTTACTTTGGCTTCGTAAAGCACCTGGTATTGTTTCTGGTACAGATTTACCTGCGCATACATATCGCAGGAGCCTATTTCATTGTTTTCATCCAGGTTATTAAACAAGGTAAAGCTGGCACTTGCGTTTGCCGGTTTTAATACATCGCCGAAACTATAATGCGGCGGCGTATTAAAAGGAAGCATTTTATCGCTATATGGACGCAATTCCGTTCTGTGTGCAAACGTTTCCCAAACGTCCAGGTCGGGAAAAGCAGCAGAGGTGTCTTTGTATGACCATGTTGTATCGGGATAATCTCTTTTCCCGTTCAAACTAAATGACGAACGCCAGTTAAGTGCCAAAAATTCTTCCCACGCAAATTCCGACAGTTTTTTTGCATCGGCGCCGGTATCAAGGTCGGTTGGCGGGAATGGATTAAAGTTAATGGTAAAACTGGTGTCAGCTAACACGCTTGCTTCATTACTTTTTGCTGCATTTTTGCATTTTAGCAGAAAAAGCGAAAATAAACATAAAATTACTAAAGGTAACAGGTTCTTTTTCATGTGATTGGTTAGGTTAAAGATTATAGCATCGTTGTGGGTCAAGTTAAATCAAATGTTATAATAAGGCGGTAATATGGTAAATGGTGGTAATGCAGCTTCCCTGTTATATACCATTACATCTGCTACCTGCTGTGCAACAACAGGACCTTTTTGTTTTTCAACCAGATGCAGCGCACCGTCTATTCCCGACGTAATTCCGCCGGTAGTTACAATACATAATCCATTTGCATCGGAGCCATCTTCTACAAATCGCACATTTTTAACAATGTTAATATCAGGATATTGTTTATGCAGATCACCTATTGCCAGATAATGCGTAGTTGCCCGTTTTCCATTGAGCAGCCCTGTTTTGGCTAAAATTAAAGCGCCAATACAGACAGACATAATAACCCTTTTTTCTAATCCCATTTTTGAAATCCAACTTACAATGGCGGGATCCACCTCCTGGTTTATTATGCCGGGTATTACTATTATATCCGGTTTGGGGCAATTATCAATGGTGTATTGAGGTGTTATCGAAATTATATCGTCTTCGCTCAGGATAATGGCGCTGGTGGCAGCTACCGTATATACATGGTATAATTTATTATCTAATTTATTAATATACCTGTTTGCATGGAGAAAAACGTCAATAGGCCCGTTCATGTCCACCAGTTCAACACCATGATAGATTAACACAGCTATGTTAATTTGAGGATCCATTTTGATAAGGATTAGAATAAGGTATTAGGTTATAATAAATGTATTTACTTATTGTGATTCGGTTTAAGGAGAGCGGGTAACAGTTGCACTTCCATCAGCCGTTTCGCTCGTTAGGCTAATCAAATTTAAGCTTTTTAAAAGTAAAATGCAACACGGTTAAATAACCCATTTTTTACCGTTATTTCACCCCGTGTTTAATTGTTAAATTATTTGTCAGAGAAATTAAGCTGGACGGATTAGGTAGACATTAGCGAGCCCTGGTAATAATCACAAGTATAGAAGAGGCTGTATCAAAAGAATTTATCTGTAATGGCAACCAAATAATATTTGAGCTTTGTGTTCTTAGTGCCTTATTAGCGATCTCGTGGTAAAAAATCTAACCGCAAAGTTCACCCGGTGACGCGCAGAGCAACACAGAGATTTAAACACACAAATA
>JAQBOU010000091.1 GCA_028287865.1 Mucilaginibacter sp.
TAAAACAGATTCGGACGACGAAGTACCGAACACGATCAGTATTTCTTCCCTGATGAATTTAAGATATTGCCACAGGCTGAATTTATAAATACGGCAGATGATATTTAATACCACAAATATAAAAAAGAGCGTAGTTAAATAAACCGAGCCCATCAGCAAGGCAAGTGGCTTAAGGGTTTTTATGCCATAGGTGCTAATGGTAAAAGCCATCCCCCCAAAAGCGCCCAATGGGGCAACACGCATTACAATGCGCATGATATTGAAAAACACTTTCGATAGCGTATCGAATAAGCCAATTACAGACTGCCCGCTTTCTCCCATCAGGCTTAAGCCGAAGCCGAATAATATGGCAAAAAATAATATCTGTAAAATATCGCCCCTGGCAAAAGCTTCAAATATATTTCCGGGCACAATGTTCGCTATAAAATCGCCCCAATGCATTTCGGCTGCTGCTTTCTGATAAACCGCCAGCTTGGAGGTATCGGCAGCAACTTTGCTTACAAACCCTTCGCCCGGCTTTAGCACGTTGGCCACTATTACGCCGATGATGAGTGCAAGGGTAGATACGATCTCAAAATATAACAAAGCCTTGCCGCCTACCCTGCCTACCTTTTTCATATCGCTCATACCGGTAATGCCCAGCACAATCGTAAAAAATATAATAGGGGCAATCAGCATCGTGATGAGCTTGATAAAGGTTTGGCTTATCAGCCTGGCGGTAGGTCCAAATGATGGGAAGTAAAAACCAACAATAACACCCAATAATATACCGGCAATTACCTGGAAGTTGAGATTAGTAAACAGTTTCTTCATGCAAAACAATTAAGCACTAAAGGTACTCATTGCGTAATATATTTTGTTCGTCGATTTTGGTTATAAAGCTATTATATGATGATATGGTTATTGTAACCCCCATTTAATATACAAAAAAAACCTCACCGGAATATCCGGCAAGGGCTGTTATCTTTAATTATGAAAAGTTTATACTAAATGGCAGTAACAGTACCTGTAAGCAGGTTAACCATATAAACATGACTTGGATCAATGGTGAGTTTGGCAGAATGATTACCTAAAAACTCAATTTTACCGGTATATATAGTGCTGGCAGGTGTTGGTGAAACAGCAGTATTTAGGTTAGTTTGTGTCATGTTAAACGTTGCAACACCAGATGTAATATCTAATATTCCCGATGTGATATTGGCCTGGAGATTATTTAGCGTATAAAAACCACTAAGGTTATGATAGCTCGTAACCACCGTTGCATTGAGTACCTTTTCGCATATTGCAGTTTGTATGGATCCGTTTACAGAAAACAATTTAAAGGTTTGGTCTAATGCTACCACTGTATAATGCTGCGCAACCATAAACAGGTTACTAAACGTAGTTCCGGTTTCAGTATTAACTAAACTATCCTGTACAATATAACCGTTAACGCTATTGGTGGAGCAGGTAAAAATAAATTTGAAATTACCTTTCGATGTTTTGGCAGTGTCTGCAGCTGTGCTGCTGGTACTAAAGGCGGTATCTATTGTATAACCGCATGGTGGCACAGGGCTATACAAAACAAGACCTTTATGACTTGGAGAAAGGCTGGAAGGCGCTTTTATTCCATCGTTTATGTTAGTGCCGCCATATTTGCCATTTAACGATGTTACCAGATTTAAAGCAATAGTGCTGCTCAACGAGGCGTAATCGGTTGTTTGTACCGTGCCCGGCTTATTGGCCGTCTTTTTACATGACGCATAAAGGACTACCACTGCAAATAATATTGCAACTATACGTGTAAGATTAGTTTTCATAAGTGGGGTTTAAGTATTTATTGCTTAATAATTTATCGGCTTAAAGTTACAAAACTTTTAAACTATTATTAGCAAATAATATTATAATATTAAATTATGAACATATTATAAAATTTTATTAACAATGGATGTCCGGCATTGTTTTAAAGCCCTTAATAAGAATAGCGGCAGTATAAGTACGATTATAAGTCTTCGGTTTAAAACATTAACTACGCTATTAAACGGAATTTTAGTTAACTATTACCGAATAGCTCTTAAAACCGTTTTCCTATCTTTACGGCCAACTATGAGATACCTGCGCTGGCTTTTATTCCCTTTTTCATTGCTGTATGGTCTGGTGGTTATTATTCGTAACTGGTGCTATGATGCCGGTCTTTTTAAAAGTGAGCGATTTGACAAGCCTGTAATTTCTATCGGAAATCTTGATGTTGGCGGTGCAGGCAAAAGCCCGATGACCGAATATTTGGTCCGCTTATTAAAAAATGATTACAAGCTGGCTACGCTTAGCAGGGGATACGGACGAAAGACAAAAGGATATTTAGTAGCACAATTGCATGGCGGTGTTCCAGGCGTTCCAACTGTTCCATATAAAAAAAGTGGAACAGGGGTAAGTCCCACTCTTGCTGAAGAGATCGGCGATGAACCTGCACAGTTCAAAAATAAGTTCCCGGATATTACCATAGCCGTTTGCGAGCGAAGAGCAGAAGGTATAAAAAACTTATTGCCAGCTCATGACCTTATACTGTTGGATGATGCTTATCAGCACCGGGCCGTGGAACCGGGCCTCAGTATTTTATTGTTTGATTATAACCGGGTAAGGGAACCTCAAATATTATTGCCTGCAGGTAATCTGCGGGAGCCTTTCAGCGGCAGATGGCGCGCGCAGGTAATCATTGTAACCAAATGCCCGGCCATACTAAGCACAGAAGAACAAACTGAAATTGCCCATAAAATTGAACCCCTGCCCTATCAGCAATTATTTTTTACCTCTATTACTTATCAGCAACCCCATTACTTGCAAGGCCAACCGGCTGAAATAAGTATTGATAAAGACACCACAATATTTTTGCTGACTGGAATTGCGAACGCCCGCCCGCTGATCAGTTATCTGAAAGGTTTTACATCAAACATCATTCATCATAATTATCCCGACCATCACCTGTTTACCTTAAAAAATATCATTAAACTTGCCGGTGAATATGCTGCCTGCAATTCACAAAAAAAAATAATAATTACAACAGAAAAGGATGCACAGCGTTTAGAAGAATTCCGGCTTAATACCGGTGAGTTGGGCGTTCAAGACCTTCCGTTTTATGCGATACCTATTAAGGTAGCGTTTTTAAACGGCAGCGGGCAGCAGTTTGATCAAATTGTTATAAACTATGTTAGAGAGCATACAAAGGACCACAGCATACATTAAAAGCCGGATAGGTGATTTTGAACCGGAAGCTGGTATAATTTTAGGTACCGGCCTTGGAGGATTAGTGAGCGAAATTGAAGTTGAAAAGCAACTGATGTATTCTAACATTCCTGATTTTCCTATTTCAACGCTGGAGTTCCACTCGGGCAAACTCATTTTTGGCACGCTTGCCGGGAAAAAAGTGGTAGCCATGCAGGGCCGGCTGCATTACTATGAAGGTTATAGTATGCAGCAAATTACTTTTCCGGTTAGGGTATTGAAAATGCTGGGGATAAAAACGCTGTATGTATCCAATGCAAGCGGATCGCTAAACCCTGATTTCAAGAAGGGCGACCTGATGGTTATTGAAGATCACATCAACTTACAGACGGATAACCCGCTGCTTGGAAGAAACGATACAGACCTCGGACCCCGTTTCCCGGATATGAGTGAAGCTTATCAACGTACTTTAATTGATAACGCATTGGTTATTGCAAAAGCAAACAATATTATATGTCATAAGGGAGTTTATGTTGCTGTTACAGGCCCTAACCTCGAAACGAAGGCGGAATACAGATATTTACGGATAATTGGAGGGGATGCCGTTGGCATGAGCACCGTACCTGAAGTGATTGTTGCCAGGCACATGGGGTTACCTGTATTTGCAATATCTGTGTTAACTGATGAAGGATTTAATGAGGTATTAAACCCCGTATCGGTTGAGGAAATATTGGCTGTGGCCCATGAAGCGGAGCCAAAAATGACATTGATACTTAAAAAATTGATAGCCGGTTTTTAATGTCTGATAAAATAAAATATATCCTGTTACTGTTGGCTTGTGTTTTTGCGCAAGCTGCATTTGCACAATCGCCCACTAATCCCAATTATCCAAATGGTTACCCGGGGCAGCAAAATCAGCGCATTAACACCAACGATACCTCAAGCCGGAAGAAGGATTTAACAGTTGATCAACAACTGGATTCCTTGCGAAAAAAGCAGGACAAGAAACATGATACGGTTGTTTTCAACTCGAAATTTATAAAAGTAACCAACGAAAGACTACTGCGGGATAGTACGCAATTACTGCCGCTCGATACGGGCATTGTAAATTTTGAAAACTATAGCCCGCTGTATCAGCCCCGGAGTCCTAAAATTAGTTTGGGAAATCTTGGAACAGCTGAAAGGAGCCTGTTGTTTGAACCGTCACACACCATTGGCTTTGATGCAGGCCTGCACGAGCTGGATGCTTATATGCTAAATCCTGAAAATTTAAATTATTACCGCACCCGGGTGCCTTACACACAGCTTTACCTGGTAACAGGGGCATTAAAAGAACAGGTGTTTAAAGTACTGCATACTCAAAATGTAAATCCACGGCTAAATGTGGGGTTTAATGCCAACTTTATAGGTTCACAGGGTTTTTACAGCAAGCAATTATTAGGTCAGAATGTTAGCGATGTAAATGTGGCTGGGTTTGCCTGGTACGAATCAAAAAACAAAAGGTATAATGTGCTTGGCAACCTGATGTATAATAACTTAAAGGCACCTACTACGGGCTCCATATTAAACGATTCCATTTATGTTACCGGTTCAATAGATAAAACTTCTGAACCGGTGCGTTTGGCAAATGCCTATGAGAACTGGAAACAAAGCGGGATTTATATAAAGCAGTTTTATTATATAGGCCACATAGACAGCGTTAAAAGAGGTTCGGGCAGTACAAATATATTGCCTACTCAACGCATATCCTATACAATGAATTATAGCACCAGGAAGTATGATTTTTTGGAGAATGGTGCAGATACTTACAGCGTATTTCCTGATTATTATTACAGTTCCAGCCGTTCACGTGATTCACTCACGGTAACGCATCTTCAAAATGACTTTTCTTATAGTTTTTACCTCCGCAGCAAGAATATAAAGAACGAAGTTAAGCTCGATCTCGGGCTTACGCAGGATTATTATAATTATTCGCAATACGTAAGTGATACAACTTTAAACCAATACGGGATCAAGGTTGTTCAGCCGTTAAAAGTGCAGCAAGCCGCGTTTCAGGATATAACCTTAAAAGCAAGGTTTAGTTACCGTTTTAGTGACAGGATAGGCCTTGAAGGCAATTTTAACCAAATAGCCGCCGGGCGTGATTTTGGTGATTTTTTGTATGATGCAAAAGTTTTACTTGCAGGCAATGACAAAGCAGGTAAAATTATATTTGAAGGATATTCGCAAAGCAGTTCGCCACCATTAGTTTATACCGATTGGATCTCCAACCATTTTATCTTTCATAATAAATTTAATAACCAAAAAACAAACAGCGTATCATTTAACTACATAAATATTCCTTTGAAATTGGATTTAAAGGCCGAATATTTTTTGATCACTGATTATTTATATTTTGCTGCACAAACAGGCGGTATTGACGCACAGCCGGTACAGTTGAGCTCACCTATTAATTTACTAAAAGTCAGTGTTGGGAAAAGCCTTGCATGGCGAAGGTGGCACCTTGACGAATTCCTCGTTTATCAAAAAAGCGACTACCAAACCACATTGCGCACACCGCAATTTTACACTTACACCAGTGTTTATTATAAAATGCTGCTTTTTAATGTATTGTATTCAAATATTGGAATGGATGTACGCTATAATTCCCAATATGTGGCGCCGTCATATGCAACAGGGCTTGGGCAATTTTATAATGGGCCGAATGTAACCTTTTCATCATACCCAATAGCAAGCGTGTTTTTTAAAGGTACCCTGGAGCACACCAACTTTTTTATTATGTACGATTATGCTAACCAGGGGCTTTTTAGCCCGGGATTTTATACCGTAAACAGGTACCCCCAAATGGACCACCTGCTTAAGATAGGAGTTTCATGGGCGTTTTATAATTGAGTTGGCAGTACGCAGTTGCCAGTATTTAAGGTAAGGGCCTCGGTAGCTCTCCTTTTGAATCGCTTACAGCTATATATTTTCATATCATTCCACTGCCAACTGCCTACTATAAACTGCCCACTGAAATCACGTCTTCTGCTTTTTCTTCCTTGCCGCGGGGAAAAGTACATTGTTCAAAATAAGCCTGTATCCCGGTGAATTAGGGTGCAGCTTCAGGTCGGTTGGCGGGTCGCCAACAATGTGCTGGTAATCTTCCGGATCGTGCCCACCGTAAAAAGTCCATTGACCTTTGCCGTATTCTCCGTGTATGTAGCGGGCCTCGTTGTTTATTTTCATTTCACCCATTATGGTTACATTCGGCTTTAGCAGCTTTTCGTTAAAGGCAGTGGTTAATCCCATAAAACCCTTTATCACTTTATCGTGATTTTGAGTTAACATACTAGGTACTACATCCCACTTCGCCGAAAAATCAAAAAGGGTAAAAAAGTCCTGTGTGCGGTCAACCTGCCGGGTTGCAGTTACATCTATATTGCTAAACTGGTGCGACATTGGGTTCATATCCAGCGTAAAATTCTTAAAGGCAAAAGTTTGGCTAAAATCTAATTTCGATTGTGCATCCGGGTCTGCGGCATCGCCATCAAACATTTCACCGCATATGTCAGTATTTGCTGCCGCGAGGGCTATATCAAAAGTGTCGGTTCCTGAACACATTGCAAACAGGAAACCACCGCCGGCACAAAAATCGCGGATATGCTCGGCGACAGCCAGCTTCATTTGCGATACCTTTTTAAAGCCAAGCTTATGTGCTGTTGCTTCCTGTATCTTAACATCATCATTATACCATTGCGCGTACCTGAAAGCCCCGTAAAATTTACTGTACTGACCTGTAAAATCTTCGTGATGCAAATGCAGCCAGTCATATTTGGGCAGGTCGCCGCGTATTACTTCTTCATCATAAACTACATCATAAGGTATCTCTGCATATTTTAATACCAGCGTAACCGCGTCATCCCACGGAAGCTTGTTTTTGGGCGAATAAACAGCCATTTTGGGCGCCTTTTCTAATTTTACCACATCCATATTTACAGACGGATCGCTTACCTCTGTAATAATCTGATTTACTTTAGCATCGGCCAGTACCTCGTAGCTTACCCCCCGTATTTTACATTCATCTTCAATCTTTTTATCATACAGCATCATAAAACTACCTCCGCGGTAGTTAAGCAGCCAATCAACTTCCTCACCGTTTTTCAACGTCCAGAAAGCAATACCATATGATTTTAAGTGATCCTTCTGCTCGTCATCCATCGGTATTAGTATGGAGGCTGCCCTTGTGAGGAAAGGTGAAAGGAGAAAGGCAAAAGCTAAAAGCAAAAAACGGAGCTTAGGTAAAAGGTGAAAGGTGAAAGGTGAAAGGTGCTTCTTATCGTTCATGTTCTTTCTATTTGGTTTCTATAGCATGAAATCTTCCTGGTCAAGTATGTAAAAACGGTTAATTCAGGATAGTTCACATAATCATTATAAAGTTTTTCAGCAGCAGTGCTTAACTGATCCTTTTTTTCTTCCACTCCTGGCGGCTTATTTATTTCTATTACGGCCTCGCTTCTTCCCATGACCAAATATAACGAATTATTGGAATAGGTATTATACAGTTGCTTATGCCTGGAATTTCATTAATTAAAATTAGTATATTGTGGCACCTTATCAAGCAAATGGAAATACATCAATTTCAAAGTTTACTTAATCAAGTAAACGCCATAACTGACCGATATAAAAAAATCAACGAATTAACCGGCGAGAACTTCAATGTCTTTCGCATACTTAAACTTGAATCATCAGAAGTAAGAATGCATTCTGCTTTCATTGCAGAGTTATTAAAACCTAATGGAAGCCACGGCCAAAAAGACATCTTTTTAAAATTATTTGTAAACGCTTTTTGCTTTAAAGACAACTTAATCGATTTACAATCTTGTAAGGTAAAGGTGGAAGAAAGTATCGGCACTATTAGTGATGACAGAACTCAAGGTGGAAGAATTGATATTGTGATAACGGATAAACACTATCGAAAAATCATTATCGAAAATAAAATATATGCTGGTGATCAGGATAACCAACT
>JAQBOU010000006.1 GCA_028287865.1 Mucilaginibacter sp.
CAGCTGGTCGTATTTAAGTAATATTGCTTTGGTATCATCATCCCAATTTTTTGAAAACAACGCCCGCTCACCCTTTCCATGGATCCGCATTATCGGGCAAAAAGTGCCGAACTGGAACCATCGGATGAACAATTCTCTGTATGCAGGCTTTGACCAATCCGGAATACCTTCCGGGTCGGTGTGTGATACATAACCACCAATATCCGACGTCCAGTAAGGGATACCTGAAACACAGGAATTAATACCCTGTGGCACCTGGTTCCTTAAAGAAGCAAAGGTTGTGGTAATATCAGATGACCAAAGCGTTGCCGCATTGCGCTGCTCCCCTGCAAATGATTGCCTGATTAAAAAGAAAGCACGCTTACCGGGAATATCTTTGCGCCATCCGGTGTAAAGGCCTTTGGAGTGCTCTAATGAGTAGGTGTTAAAATAATCTATTCCTTTACCCACCGAAAAATCTGCTTTACGGCGTTCATCCAGTAAAGAGCCGTTATCAGGCTCGCACTGATCAACCCACCATGCATCCCAGCCGTAACGGGCAACCACGCTGTCCTTTGCCTGTTCCCAGTACAGTGCCCTTGCTTTAGGGTTATGTGCATCATAATAGGTATCAAATGTATGCGTAACAAAGTTATCCCAGGTAATGCTTGTCAGATATCCTTTGCTTTTAAGGGCATCGAAATTCTTAGTGCCGCTTCCAAATACAGGCCATATCGATATCATGGCATGCATATTGGCCTTATGCAATTCATCTATCATTGCCTTTGGATCCGGATACCGCTCATGATTCATCACATGTGAGCCTATCGGCAGCGGCGACCACCAATACCAGTCCTGCACAATAACATCAACCGGGATCTGGTTTTTTCGGTAGCCATCCTTCACGCTCAATACTTCAGCCTGCGTCTTATACCTGTCCTGGGATTGAAAAAGCCCGAATGCCCATTTAGGGAACATCGGAGCCTTCCCGCTGGCTACCCGGTAAAGATTTATGATCTGGTCGAAATCAGGACCGTAAAAGAAATAATAGTCCACCTGCTTACCACTTTCAGACACATATTTAAATTTGGTATTACCCGCTTCAGCCCCATAAAAATCAGAAGCCGAGTAATTATCCCACAATAATCCATAACCTTTGGTCGACAACAAGACCGGAATCGCACCGGTCATATACTTAATGAGCATACTTTGGTTACGGCCTTTGTAATTAACAGACAACGAATCTTCCGGGTGGCAACCCAGGCCGTAAAGCGCTTCATTTACCGGTGAATTAAATTGAGTAGAACAATTATAAGTGTTGATACCGGCAATGGTTGCCGCCCGCATTGTTTTGTTTTCAGCATTATCTTCTGTAAGAATTACGTGGCCCGCCTTATCCATATAGGTGATGGCATTGGTGCTTTTGTTTATCAAAAGTTTTAACCTTGAAGTTATGATAGTTATATTATCAACAGTTTCCGCAATCTGGAAATCACTTTTTATTATCCATGGATTATTAACAACCAACGACTTCTTTGGCTCGAAACCATTAAACAGGGTATACTTTACTTCAATAATATCAGCGCTGCATACTTTTAATTTCATTAACCCCTTATCTAAATAACAGGTTACTCCGTCTGCGTCCTTTTTGAATGATTTTACTGATGCCCGGGCTGAATAAATAGACGTAATACAATTTAATAGCGTTAAAAGCATACACAAGTTGATCCGGGTAATATTTTTTATCATAATTTACAAGTGGAAATATTGGTTATCTTAATTAACAATAACTTTAAAGCTATTAATAGAACAAAGAATTATGCCACCAATGTTAAAATTAGCATAAGAAATGTTAAGATAGGTTCTTTATTATTATTTTTCAGAAAAATACGCAAAAGCAATGCTATTTTTAAAAACAGTTAAATCGCAATATTGAATTTAACACAACACGGCGAATACATTACTGTTTATGGGATAAAACAAATAATAGTTGTTCAGGCTGTGAACATATTTATCCTGTTTGCGTTACAAATATTAGAATTCTTAATGCAAATTATTCAGAATGTAGCCGAGATCAAATAGAGAATGAGCAAAGTATTTACAATAACTGAAGGACTGGAAAACATGGGTGCACTGCGCACCGGCGGGCAGGGCTCGGTATACAAAGGCCGGAGAACAGGGCCTATTATCAGCGCCGTAAAATTATTACCCACCCCTATTCATACTGAAGATAAAGAAGATAAGAATTTCAGAAAATTTCAAAATGAAGTAGAAAAACTTAAAAAGGTTAATGAAGAACCTAATCCAAATGTAGTAAAGATCCTAAATTCGGGATTGACAGAGAGCGGATCTTTTCCATATATTGAAATGGAGTTTATAGAAGGGCCGGATCTTGAAGAATTACTAAAACCGCCTCACGATAATATTTTCACACTTAAAGAAGTAATAAAACTGGCAGATCACCTGGCAAATGCACTGGCACATTGCCATAAGGTGGGTGTAAAGCATGGAGATATCAAGAGCAACAATGTAAAGTATAATATCCACTCTGGAAATTATGTATTGCTGGATTTCGGTTTGGCCATCATGTCTGACGAGCAGCGGCGGACGAGCATACGCCATGCAGGAGCTATAGAGTTTATGGCGCCGGAGCAGAATACAGGCGCCATGCTTCTCCAAACGGATATTTATGGCTATGGGATCATCCTGTATGAGCTACTTGCAGGCCAGGTGCCGTTTCCATTACATGACAGCGGGGAAACAGCACGCAATGCAGTAATGATTGCACACATGGAAACACCTGTGCCGGATGTACTTGCACTGCGGAAAAAGAATTTGCCTAAAAGCTGGTCGGCGGAGAAAAAAGAGTTAGAAATGAGGGTGCCACAATGGTTACTGCAACTGATAGCCACCTGCCTGGAGAAAGATCCTGAAAAACGTTACCCAAATGGAGCGGCATTGCAGGAAGCTCTTTTTGCAGGAAGCCTGACTACTGAACTGCAACATGTAGCTGCCAATATAGTTGCACCCAACGAAGATTCTTATGAAAACAATGCCGTGCCACCTGTTGCCGCTAACAGCGATATGATGCTTATATCAAAGCCGTTGTTTTTTGCCCTAATGGGTTTGTTTCTTTTATCTGTATTGACAATAGGATACCTGCTTTTTGAAGGCAAACAAAGTGGCAAACCTATCGCTACAACAACACCTAAAGACAGCGTATCAAATCCGGCTCAGGATACAACTACCGCCACCCAACCGCCTGTGGGCAATAATTACAAAAAGAGAGCAGCGGACTCCGCTACGCAACGGGCCATTGACGATGCAACAGAAAGGGAGCGTCAAAAGGCGATTGATAATCAGCAGAAACAAGACAGCACCAATAATACAGCCGCTGACACGGTAAAACAACCTGATAATAATTAATGGAGTTTGTATAATAATATTAATTTTATCAAACATCTTTTTGCAATACACTGTTCATTTGTACTAAAGCATCAACCGGTTAACATTACATGGATTCAAAATCTTCTTTATGGAAAAAACTCGGCATACAGGATTGGTTTTTAACTGCTGAGCAGACCTCCGCGTTAAAAAAACAACAAAACCTTACGCCGGATGATGTTTATAATTATGTGGTATCAAAGTTTAATGATTCAATACGTGAGTTATCCTTTGCCGACCGCATCGTTTTTTATCACGAATATATCATCAGCTTTAACCAGCAGGACTATACTTCCTTTATAAATAATAAACAGGGAATCTTCGGGCTGATTGTTAACGAAACCATAAAAAAGTTTTACGAATCGTTAAAGCAATACCGGGCCGCCGGCAAAACGGTAATACCCTCCAGTTCAAAATGGGTCTTCCGGCTTGTTTCGCATCCTGATTATGCGCCGGGTGATATTGGCTTTATAGGTAAACTTTTACCCGGAAATAATCAAAAAGAAGAAAACCTAAAGGTGACTTTTATTCCCAGGCAAACAGGTATTGCGCAAACATTTGACATTAGCCAGGATATTCTTAAAGGCTTTAATTATTATAGCGAAGGTTATTACGAGATCCCTTATAAAGAAGACCTGGAAGCAGACGAAGAAGAAGGCCCGGGCAAAAACAAGAAAAACTTTGCGCGTTTTGAAACCATTTTGCCGGAGAAACAATTTGCCGGAAAAAAAGTGGAGTTTTTTATGAAGGATGAAGAAGTGGTTATTTCTGGCAACGAAGAAACCCGCGATGACGACAATATATTCAGGATTCCTACCGAATGGGTGAATACGCCTCACTTGCACATCAGGTACAATAAATCCGATGGTAAATTTTACCTGGCATCATTTGGAGAAAAAACTATTTTGAATGAGGCAGATGTGCCTAAAAGCGATGTTAATTCACCTGCTTGGGTAGAGCTGCCTGTCAATTCAAAAATATTGCTTAATGGCATTGTTGGTGTTAATATTTTTAAATCATAAAGTCATGTATCAACTGTTATCATTCGGGTTATTGGCTGTATGTGTTTTATTACTGGTTACTCATTTTATTGAAATAAAAACCCCTCGCAAACCAAATGGCTGACAATTTTTTTGGCATTACCGATCTTGGTAAACAACGACAAAACAATGAGGATACTTTTATAGCACAACAAGGTTCAAATAACCGGTATATTATTGCGTGCGTAATTGACGGTGTCGGCGGCTATTCGGGTGGTGAAATTGCTGCTGCAATTGCCCGGGAAACCATTTTACAGCGGCTTGATAAAATTTCGGGCGAGATCATCCCGGCCCTTGTTGATGCTTTTCACATAGCCAACGATAAAATATGGCAGGAAAAACAAACTGTTAAAGAACACAGTAATATGGCCTGCGTTTTAACGCTGGCTATAGTTGATATTGAAACAAACCAATTTTACTACGCACATTTAGGGGATACCCGCCTGTATTTACTCAGGGATGGCTCGCTTGTTAAAATCTCGCATGATCAATCGTTTGTAGGCTTTTTAGAGGACTCAGGCAGGCTGAATGAAAAGGAAGCAATGCTGCATCCCAAAAGAAACGAAATTGATAAAGCATTAGGCTTTAAAAGTGTTTTCAGCAACAGCAGCGATGATGTTGAAACCGGGCAGTCGCCTTTTTTACCCGGCGATATGCTGCTTTTATGCAGCGATGGCTTAACAGATGTTATAGACAAAGCCGAAATCACGGAAATTATGACTGATTCGGCTTCGTTAAAAACGATCGGCGGCCGGTTAATTGATGCTGCCAATCATGGCGGGGGGAAAGATAACATAACGGTTGTACTGGTAAAAAATGACAAGGCCCAAAAGCAGCATCTGGCTACAAAACCGGCAGAAAATCAACAGGCTCAAACCCCGGAAATTGCTGCAGTTGAAAATACTGATAAAGTAACTTCTCATCAGCCTGTTAAAACAAACAGGACATTTCCTATACTGCTTATGATACTTGTTATAGGCCTTGCAGCAATTTGTATTGCACAATATATCAGCTATAAACCAAAAGAGACGCCAGTCAAAAAAGCTGTTGTTGTGGTACCTGTAAAAAAAAAGCCAAATTCCCAGGAGATCAAATTGCAGCATGTTATTGATCAAAGTAAGGGTAAACTGCTTTTGCTGAGCGACACGGCCTTTAAAAGCCCGGTGATAATAAGTCAATCCATCATCATAAACCGGGACAGTTTACACATTAAGGCAAAGGGAAATATTACGTTTCAGGCTGACTCAGGTTATGCCATGCCGGCGTTTGTTCTCACCTCAAAAACAAAAAAAATAATATTAGACAGCTTATCTTTCCAAAGTTTCAATGTCGCTGTTTGTGGTTATAACCAGGCGTTAGAATTAAAAAACGTACGCTTTGTAAATTGTAAAACGCCGCTTCAAAACATATTCAACCTGGCCAACAATAAATATATCAGCGGAAGCATGGCCACCTTTTTGTTTAAGACCGATTCATTGCCTAAAATTAAATAAAGATGGAGTCAAATCAGCCAGCATCCATCTCCAGGAAAAAAGAACGCCTGTTTTTGCTCCTGATCGCCGCAATGTTACTATTGCTTTTTATAAGGCTGTTTAGTGTACTGCAAAACAATTTTGCAGATGTTTATAAAAGGCTGCAAGAAGGATCAATAGTAAATCTTAATGGGAAAGACGCAGGCAAAAATCTCGGTATAATGCTGCAAAAAGGTTATTATTTTGACGACCAAAAAGACGTTGATCTGATAACCAAAGTGGTGGCCGACCGGGTAAGCTCCATTAAAAAGTTTGACAACATCGGCGAATTAAATAAAAGACTTTTTAACATTAATGCAGATGAAGCCTTTAACGATGGCGGCCAGTCCTTTAAGCAAAGAGTAATTGTTTCACGGTCGTTATTAGGTTATACCGGGGATGATTCATTACGATTTGAACAGGAAGAGAAATCCCCACCACATTTCTCCGAAACGGCCGATATCGGCATGGACGGCCCGGCTATCAATGGAACTGTTATTGATAAAAAAATACCGGTAAGCGGGGTACTGGTGCGCCTGCAGCTGATCCTTCCCCAGGATAGCCTTTTTAGTGATGAAGAAGCTGATCTAATCAAAACCACTACCACTAAAAGTGCATCCTTTATAAAAACATTTATTGCAGACTCTGCAAAACGGCCTCATATGCAGTCGTTAATTGCCTTTGCACGTACAGATGCAGAGGGAAATTATACCTTTAAAAATTTACCGGCAGGTAAGGCTTTTGAGTTACTGCCGCTACAACCAGGCTACCAGTTTGGCAAAACACAGGGAACTGAAAGCCTGGAAAAAGATGTAGCTTTTAATTTCAATCGCAGCCCTCATACCCTGAGGCTCTTATCTACCAAAGATTTTAACATACTGAGAAAGGAAAAATCTCTTATTATACGCATGCCGCAAGATTTTAATTTCTGGTATTGGGTAATCGTTGCAGGGTTTATAGGCGGTTTTTTTATACTGCATGTTATATTAAGCTGGCGTTTCCCCCAGGTCGACCAGCTGTTGCTCCCCATGGTGATGGTGCTTACCGGCATTTCGTTTTTAACTTTATTGAGTTTGCAGGACCCGTTGCGCGACCGTTTTTTCGCAAAAGATTCCCTGGTATACCTGGCAATTGGATTTCTCAGCATTATTATCATGCTGTCTTTTAACCTTCGCCGCTTTACAGCTGATTCGGGCTTTTACCGGATGTTTGTATTTAAAAACAACAGCAAGGCGGCAAATGGCTGGCCATGGATAGCAGGAGCTCTTGTTCTGTTGTTTTTAACTATCCGGTTTGGTACCGGCCCGGAGGGAAGCGGGGTAAAAGTTAATCTTTTTATATTTCAGCCAAGCGAGATTGTGAAATATTTGGTGATACTTTTCCTTGCCGGTTTTTTTGCGGTAAATGAAAAATTCATCAGTGAATATGCCAGCTGGCAAAAACGATGGTCGTTTTTTTCCTTTGCATTATTTGCTATTGGCGCTGCATTAATGCTGTTCCTGGTACTGGGCGATCTGGGCCCGGCAATGGTGATCTGTTTTACTTTCATTATCCTGTTTTCGTTCTCGCGCGGTGATTTTATGCTGATGGCAATGGCCGTAGTATTTTATGTATTGGTGACATGGATATTTAAAAACGTGTGGTTATCAGCAGCGCTATCCGCCGCCATGCTTGCAGGTTTATGGATCTTCAATAAAAAACAATTAAGCGAATCTGCTGTGATGGCGGTGGTAATTATAGCAGGATTTTTGACGCTTGATAAGGTACCTCACCTGGATAAACTTTTTCCCGGCCCTGTTCAGCGCTTGATCGAACGTAAGGCCATCTGGCAGGACCCGTGGAATAATGAGGTTTACGGTGGCGACCAGGTTGCAAACGGTTTATGGGCTATGTCTACCGGCGGTGTGGCAGGTCAGGGGGTAGGCGAAAGCTTTGCTAAGACCATACCCGAGGCGCATACCGATATGATACTGCCATCCATTGGCGAAGACTTCGGATGGGCGGGCATTGTCTGCATTTTTCTTTTATTTCTTTTATACCTGCACCGGTCTATTATCATTGGCCGGCAAACCGGGACGCCTTTTTTATTTTATCTATGTGCCGGAATTGGGATTTGTACCTTCGTCCAGTTTTTATTGATCGCAGGAGGGTCCACGGGGGCCTTGCCCTTATCAGGCGTTGCGCTTCCGTTCGAAAGCTACGGAGGCTCGTCACTGGTGGCTAATTTCCTGGCTGCAGGATTCCTGATGTCGGCCTCAAAAGTAAAGGGAACCCCTATTCAGATGGCCTATATCACCAAACAACAGGATAAAAACCTGGTTCCGGCTTTGCTGGCGGCTTGTATTGGCTTGATCCTGCTTACTGTTAATGTGTCGCGCTACCTGTTTGACAATCAAAAGTGGGTGGTAAAGCCGGCTTTGGTTGCAGATAAAAGCGGGTCCCGGATGTTCAGTTATAATCCAAGGATCGCAATTTTAATGAACAAACTACAGGCAGGCACCATCTATGACCGCAACGGCCGTATCCTGGCTACAAGTGATCCTAACCTGATAAAAAAACAAAGAAATATTTTAAACGCCGCCGGGGCAGGCAATTACGACCTGGATTCGGCCATGCATAAACGCCTAACGCGATTCTACCCTTTTGAGGAACAATTATTTTTTTGGCTGGGCGATGCAAATACATTGGTTTTTAATGGCGGTACAAATGGCTATTTTGCAGAGTATGAGCATGCGGCAGAACTGCGCGGCTTTAAAATGCCAACCGCCAATTATACGGTTAAAGCTTCCTATTACCGGGAAGATCGTTTTTTGCCTCGGGGAGTAAAAGAAATGACGGTGAGCAAAAAGGATTATAGTGCCATTGCTCCATTATTAGTTGCGGGAATAAATAGCGACGAAGTAACCGCCTTTAAAAATAAGAACCGCGATGTGCAGCTTACAATAGACGCCAGTTTACAAACCAATATTCAGAAATCAATAGCCGCGGATACTTCTTTGAATGATAACCGTGTTTCGGTGGTAGTAATGGAATCTGCAACCGGCGATGTACTTGCATCTCTGCAATATCCCTTACCTCCGGTACACAACTGGGATTTGCTTACCATGAGTATTCCTGAGCAAAACAAATTAGCCCAGTGGGTTACCACCACTGATCTTGGCTTCACTTATGCAACCCAGCCAGGCTCAACTGCAAAAGTATTAACCGCTATGGCTGCCTTTAATAAAATAGGACCCGCCGCCGTAAATGTGAAGTTCCATGTAAGCAGCGAAGAAAGGATTCGAACCAAAGGAATTGAACCGGATGAAACAGGTTTGATCACTTTGGAACGTGCGATTGTAAAATCAAACAATGTTTACTTCATTAAGCTGGCTAACCAGGAACATTTGCAAGAAGATATGGCAAACCTTTACCTTAAAACGGGAATGTTCCTGCATGGCGTTGGCGGTTATTATTATGCAAAGCAGCCAAACAATACAAATAACGACGAGGAAGAAAAATGGCGTGAACTATGGCGTAAAACCGAATTTAATACTAAACCGCCTTACGACCCAAACAACATTCACCGCACACGGGCAAAAGGTATATCGGGTATGGCATGGGGCCAGGGCGAGCTTATTGCTACGCCGGCAGCAGTAGCCCGGCTAATATCAGGTGTGGCTAATGGCGGTACATTGATGGCCAACAGGTTTGCGCTAAAGATAAACGATACTGTTATAGCAGTAAAAACATCTGAAAAATTAACAGAACCGGCTTATGCAGCTAACCTCAAACAATATATGATTGAGCAAAGCGCGCCAAAAGTTCCGGTACTGGGTATTTCCGTAGCAGGCAAAACAGGTACACCGGAGCGTATCTGGAAAAAGCAAAGCATTAACGATGGCTGGTATGTTTTTTTTGCACCAAACGTTAAAGCAGCAGGTTATACGGTTGTTTGTATCCGCATCGAATCAACCAAAGGCTCTGCTGATGCGGTGAGGCTAGCTGGGCAACATGTTATTCCGTATTTGTTAAAAATGGGGTATATAAAAAGTATGGTTTCTGCTCCGGCAGATAGTTTAGATAATAATCAGTAACTTATAGCAAGATAACAGAAAATGTTTGATTTATTTAAAAGAGACGAAGACAAACAGCCACAGGACGTAAAGGCTGTGCGCGCTGCCATTCTAAGCTGTATTAAACAGGAACTACAAAAAGCGGAAGGCGGAGAAGGCAAAAATATAAAAGGGATTTACTTGTTTATTGCCGGTGCAGAGAGTGAAAGACATATTTATGAAGCAGCACTTTACACAGAAGAACCAGACCGGTTTAAAGATGAGATCCAAAAAATAGCAGATGATTAT
>JAQBOU010000029.1 GCA_028287865.1 Mucilaginibacter sp.
CCAGTTTATTTATATCTGTTGGCTCTTTTGTATTACTGCTTGCCCGGCTATGCTGCAACATACCTTTAACAATACCATCAGCCCGCTTGCCATGATGGTTTATTTTTTCAAGATTTTGTTCAACATCATCCGCAATGCTTACTGCTTCGTCAACATTGCCGCTTCTTAATTCAAGCTTCATTTCCTCTAGCATCTCTATGCTAACCTCTGCAAAATTGTTTACAAAGTTTAACGGGTTTTGTATCTCATGGGCAATGCCTGCGGTAAGTTCGCCTAACGATGCCATTTTTTCGGACTGGATCAGTTGAGTTTGTGTTAATTGCAGTTTGGACAGCGCCGCTTCAATATCTCCGTTCTTTTTCAGCAGCAGCAAATTTGCATTTTGCCTTTGCCTGCTGTTGCGCCAAAAAATAAATACTAATAATAACAAAACCAACAGTCCGGCAATAAGCGCGTAGGTGCGCACATTTTCCTGGTACTGGTTTTGTGCAGCCTCAAGATCACGCTGTCTTTGTTTTTCGTCAAAATCAATTGATAATAATTGCTTTACCTTATCCTGGCTGAATAGACTATCTTTTGTGGCTGTTGTGATTTTTAAATATTTATAAGCCTGTGGTAAATTATGATCTTCGTCATAATAGGTGTATAGGACCTTCCCTGCATTAAAGACATCCTGTAAGTACCTTTCGGCACTGGCAGTTTCAAGTGCTTTTTTTGCATAATATTCTGCCGAATCCTGCTGTTTATATTTATGGAATAAATTAGCCGTACTAAGGTATGTTATGCTTAACATTTCAATATCTTCAATCTGGCTGCCGATCGCAACTGCATCCTCGTAATATTTAAGTGCGGCCTCTTTATGCCCCCTGGCAGTTTCAACCTCACCCAGGTCACGGTCAATATTATCCAATAAATCACGATAGTGATTTTTCCTGGCATCCGGATAACAGAGCTGCAGGTAATGATCTGCCGAATCAATCTTGTGCGTGTAAAGAAATACCTCAGCTATGTTTATTAGAAATACGGATCTTAGTTCTCTTTGATTATAAAATATTATTTTGTGGGTGGAGGTATATAAATTCCATTTCCTTAATCCCAATTGCAAATAAGGCAGCGCTTTTGAATAATCCTGTTTTAAAATATAGGACGAACCGATATTATTATAGGCGGTTACGATGCCGGGTACATAATTAATGCTTTCGTCAATTCTTATTATTTGAAAATATAGCTGGAAACATTTAACATAATCGCCTAAAAAGCTGTAGGCATTTGACATAAAATTGAGTGCCTGGGCCTGATCCCTTATCCGCTTAAATTTCACAGCAATCTCGTAGGCCTGTTGCCCAAAGATGAGGCTTGAATCGGGTTTAGATATAAAATACGCCCCGGCTAATTGCTTTAAGATGCTCAACCTGGTGGTATCGGGAGCGGTTGCCTTGCTTAAAGCAACCCTGAGGGTATCTATCTTTTTACTCTGTGTATAACCTGTTATAGCTGTGAACAGCAATAATAACAGGATAAAAATTTTTTTCATCAAACCATCAAATTAGTGGTAATGTAATAATAAATTCTGAACCTTCACCTTCAACACTATGTAAATCCAATTTTCCGTTATGTGCCTTTACCACAATATCATAACTTAGGGATAATCCCAAACCTGTTCCTTCGCCTGTTGGCTTGGTTGTGAAAAAAGGCTGCATAATTTTGTCTTTGATATTTTCGGGGATGCCACTTCCGTTGTCTTTAACGTTAATGTTCAACACTCCTTTAACTATAGCAGTAGTAACAGTAACAGCTGGCTTGTAATCGGCACCTGCTGTCCGCTGTTTTTGCTGTGTTGCATAAAAAGCATTTGTGAACAGGTTTAACAACACCCTGCCAATATCCTGCGGAACTACATTTAATTGTGGAAGCTTTTCGTCAAAAGAGGTTAAAAGTTCGGCATTAAAAGACTTATCCTTTGCTCGTAAACCGTGATAAGCCAGGCGCAGGTATTCGTCTGACAGCTTGTTTATATCGGTAGGTTCTTTTGTATTATTGCTTGTACGGCTGTGCTGCAGCATGCCCTTAACAATCCCGTCTGCCCGCTGTCCGTGATGGCGGATCTTTTCCAGGTTTTGCTTCACATCTGCAGCGATGGCTTTTGCCTCTTCGGTATCACCCTTATTTAACTCATCCTCCATTTCGTCAAGCAGTTCCATACTCACTTCCGAAAAATTATTTACAAAGTTCAACGGGTTTTGTATTTCGTGTGCAATACCGGCGGTTAACTCCCCTAATGATGCCATCTTCTCTGACTGGATCAGCTGGTTTTGGGTGGTTTTAAGCTCTTTAACGATTTCCTGGAGCTCTTCTTTTTGTTTAATCAACTCAGAAGTACGTTCCCGTACCAATGCTTCAAGCTCCGCTCTCCGTTCAGCGCTGATCCGTAATTCTTCTTCCTGTTTCTTTGAAGTAGCCCACCTGCCAAATATCCAAACAAAGGCTGCCAGGGTTGCTAACTCAAAATAATTATCGTACTTGTCATAAAAATCGGGCTTAATCAATAAGGTAAAGCCGTTTATAAAACCCATTACAACTAACGGAATATTAGCTTGTAAATAAGAGCGTTGCGCTTTAAAATCGATCTCAGTATTGATATAAGCCAATATGCCTAATAATACAGCACTGCCAAGCAAATCCTGCATAGCATCTTCAAGACCCAATGTGCCTAAATAAATACCAGCCACAGCCCAGGTTGCTACGGTAAGTAACGTCCGCCATTTAGGGTAAATGATTGAAAATTTAATTGCCTTAACTAAGCGCCTTATTAGTAAAAAAGCCGCCAGGAAATAAAAAAAACTCATGCTATTATGTTATAATAAATTCTGAAACAGAATTAACAATTGTGGCTGTAAGATAATAATAATCAGCAATGTTTTGAATATGGCTTTGCAGCGAATATTTTTGAAGACGATTATGATTACAAAACATTTAAATATATTAGCCACTCAATTTTAAAGAACATTAAATGCAATTTGAGGAGGCAAATAATTACATCTTAACACGGCTAAAGAAAGATTTACCCGCAACCCTCTATTATCATAATGTTGCGCACACCAATGATGTTTACGAGGCCTGCAAACGGCTGGTAACGCTTGAAAACATCAATCTTGAGGATACAAATTTGTTGCTTACAGCAGCATGCTTCCACGATGCCGGCTTTTTAACGCAATATAATGACCACGAACTTATTTCGTGTGAAATTGCCAGGCAAGCCCTTCCTGGTTACGGATACGAAGCGGATGAAATTGACCAGATATGCAGCATGATAATGGCCACGCAGCTGCCGCAATCGCCAAGGGATCACCTCGGGGAAATTTTAGCAGATGCTGATCTGGATTATCTTGGCCGCGATGATTTTTTTTTAGTAAGCAATAGACTATATTTAGAGCTGTTTGCATCAGGTACCGTTAAATCACTCGAAGACTGGAACCAGGTGCAAATAGATTTTTTTGAAAGTCATAGTTACTTTACCAAAACTGCACGGCAACTTCGTCAGTTAAAAAAGGAAGAGCATTTAAAACTGTTAAAAGCTAAACTAAAGAAGTAAAATACAATGAAAAATATAAACCTTCCCCATTGGTTACATGACATCATCTATATTGTTGTTGGGATATTATTCAGCGCATTTGCCCTTAAAAGCTTTCTTATCCCAAATAAATTTTTTGATGGCGGAGTTACCGGAATTTCTCTGCTGATAAGCGAATTATATGATCTTAAAATTGCTTATGTCATTGTTATTGCCAATATACCCTTTATTATAATGGGGGCATTCCAGGTAAACCGGGCATTTGCTTTTAAAACAATTGCAGCCGTTATAGTATTAGGGCTTTGCCTGCTTTTTTTGCCCTATCCCCAAATAACGTCAGATAAGTTGCTGGTTTCTATTTTCGGAGGTGTATTTATGGGTATTGGTGTAGGCTTGGCAATCCGTGGAGGCTGCGCATTGGATGGCATTGAAGTGCTTGCCTTATATACAGGCAAACGGATCAGCTTTACGATCAGCGAAATTATATTGGGTATAAATATCATTATCTTTTTAGTAGCCGCTGTAAAACTGGGTCTGCCAACTGCGCTGTATTCTATCCTTACCTATTATACGGCTTCGCGTACCATTAATTTTGTAATTGAAGGGTTAGAGGAATATACAGGAGTGACGATTATTTCGGGAGAAAGTGAATTAATAAAGCAGCAATTGGTGATGACCCTAGGAAGAGGGATCACCGTATATAAAGGCGAACGTGGTTTTTTGAAAGACAGCTTTGATATAAGCCAGCCGGTAGATATAATTTTTACCGTAGTGACAAGACTTGAGGTTAGGCGGATGCGTAATTTGATCCATGATATAGATCCCAAAGCTTTTGTGTTTACAAGCATTATTAAAGAAGCTGCCGGCGGTGTGCTTAAACGCAGGGTAAGACACAGTTAACGTCAGCGCAGACGGTAATTGCTCCATTAAATTACCCCAAAAAAGCTTATTTGCAAATTGGTTCTATTTAAAATCAACAACTTGCCAATAAGCTTTTTTAGGCTGTAAATTTTGATCGAACAATAATGGATAATTTTTGCGGCCTGTAACCGGGTATTCATCAAGCCAGGTATGCTTATCCGATATATTCCAGAAGGTAACGCCTGTTATTACACTCTTGTATCTGCGGAAAATCTTAAATACTTCGGCATATTTATCAGCCTGCTTTTTTTCAAGTTCCGGCGTGTAGGCATCAGACTCGCCGGGACGCATGCTCCGGCGACTTTTTTCCCATGGGTAAATAGAAATATCCAGTTCGGTAATTTGCACCTTTAAGCCAAGTGAAGAAAACTTTCTGATGGTTTCTTCCAGTTCTTTTTGGCCAGGTTCATAGATCGACCAATGTGCCTGGATACCCACCGCATTAATTGGCACCCCTGCATCAACCAACTGTTTTAATAAACGATAAACACGTTCGCGTTTTTGAGGGCGTTCTGTATTATAATCATTGTAAAATAAAACAGCGTTAGGATCAGCCTCATGGGCATACTGGAAAGCTTTGATAATAAAATCTTCGCCGCATATCCGGTACCATAATGAGTTGCGCAAAAATTTGGTACTGTCATCATCAATAGCCTCATTAACTACGTCCCAGGCATATATTTTACCTTTATACCTGCTTACTACGGCAGTAATATGATCTTTTAAGCGTTTTAATAATACCGCCTTGCTCACCTGGTTGCCGTTCTCATCCTTAAACATCCATTTTGGCGTTTGCTCATGCCAGCATAAATTATGTCCCCTTACGCGCAGTCCATGTGCCTGTGCAAAGGCTACAATTGAATCTGCATCCTTCCAGTTGTACCGGTTTTCTTCGGGATGGATCGGCCCCATTTTCATAGAGTTCTCGGGTGTAAGGCTATTAAACTGGCTAATTATCAGTGCAGCCTCCCTTGGGTCCTTCAGGTCTTGTGCCGAAACCGCTACGCCGATAGGAAAATAATTTTTATAATAATCCTTTAATCCCTTAGTTTGCACAGGCTGGGCAGTTGAGCTGTGTGGTAACAACCAACAAATTTGCAGCATCACACATATACCAGCGTGTGTTATTCTTCTGATCTTAAAATCCGCTTTCATTATTTAAAATTCTATCGGTTTAAATTTAGGGACTATAAAATGCATCAGGAGCCATGCTAAAATATAGGCCCCGCCGCATATAAAAAACATGATATAATAGGCAGTTTCTATTTGATGTATTGCACGATAATGGACAAAAAGGCTTTTTTGAACCATTAAAGATAACAAAACGCTGCCTATTGAGCCAAACATCCCTCCAATACCCGTAACAGAACCAACTGCCTTTTTGGGAAACATATCTGATACGGTAGTAAATATATTAGCGCTCCATGCCTGGTGTGCCGAAGCCGCGAAGCCGATAATTATTACCGCATACCACATATTTATACTGCCCAATACCTGTGCAAATACTATTGGCATTACAGCAACCGCATAGATCAGCATTGATATTTTACGCGCTTTAAATACCGGCCAGTTCTTTTCAATTAACACCTTTGGCAGGTAGCCGCCCAAAACGCTGCCGAAGGTTGACAGCGTATAAACCAATGCAACCGGCAAAGCAATGGCGGTACCTTTTATTCCGTATTCGCTTTCCAGAAAATCGGGCAGCCAGAACAGATAAAACCACCAGATAGGATCGGTTAAAAATTTACCAATTGAAAATGCCCAGGTCTGCCTGAATCCCAGCAATCCCCACCATGAAACTTTTTCATGAGCGGGAAGTTTGTCTGATCTGTCTTTTTCATCCGGATCACTATTGATAAAATCAAATTCAGCTTTCGATAAGCGCTTTTGTTTTGAAGGCGTGTCATAATAAACAGACCATAATATAAGCCACAAGAAACCGACAGATCCGGTTATGACAAAGGCCCAGCGCCAACCCCATTCAACAGCAATGAAAGGAACTGTTAAGGGTGCAATAATAGCGCCTATATTAGCTCCCGAATTAAATATACCGGTAGCCACTGCCCGCTCTTTTTTCGGGAACCATTCAGCAACAGTTTTTATTGCTGCCGGAAAATTCCCGGCCTCGCTTAAACCAAGGCCTGCACGTACTACGCCAAAACCAAATGTACTTTTAACAAATGCGTGGCAAACTGCCGCTATGCTCCAAAAAAACGTCGATAAGAAATAACCTGACTTTGTACCTAACCTGTCTATTAATCTTCCGGCGCCCAACAAACCCAATGAGTAAGCTATTTTAAATGCTATTTCAATATTGGCATAATCACCATCATCCCATTTAAAGGTTGTTGTTAAATTCGATTTTAAAAGGCTGATTACTGCCCTGTCCAGGTAGTTAATAGTAGTTGCAAAGAAAACCAATGCACATATTACCCACCTGTAACTACCTGTTTTATTTTCTTTCAATTTTATTTAGGTATTAAAGATTGTTACAAAACTGCGGCTTAAAATTACTCAAATTAGATGCACAACATTCAATCTAAAATAAAACAGCCTGGGCTAATTGGTAAATCTTCTATCATTTCAGCTGCCTCTGCAAAATAAATCATTCCATAAAAAAGCGATGAGCTTTAAACTCATCGCTTTTTGTTTCTCTTTTAACTCTTACCAAAAAACTGAATATAACGCTACCACTATACCTGTAATAATAAGCGCGCCGGCCGTAAAGCCTCTTGATGTTTTAAACATAGATGCATCAATTTCAAGGCCGTTTGTGGTAACTCCCCTGGCCGCATCAATTTTGGATATAATGAACATGCCAGCTACACAAATGATGAACACAAAGCCCATCCGGTCGAGAAAAGGTATTTCAAAAAGTTTAGTCACTTTGTCATCCTGCAGCGCGAGTTTTGAGAACCCGTATGGCGACAAGAAGCGAAGATCCGCAAACCGGGGCAATACTTTAAAGAAACAAGACATGATAAAGCCACCGATAGTGGCAAACATTGCCGCGTTTGATGTGGCTTTCTTCCAAAAGAAGCCGAGGATAAACATGGCAAAAATACCGGGTGACACAAAGCCCGTATATTCCTGTATATATTGAAACCCTTGCTTGCCCTCACCCATTAACGCCTTACCTATCAGCTCTGATAATATAACCCCCAGTACCATTGCTACCACTACAGACCATTTACCCAGGGATACCATCTTTTTATCAGTAGCGGCAGGGTTAATTGCTTTTTTATAAATGTCGAGGGTAAATATGGTAGCGATACTATTTGCCTTCCCAGCCAGCGAAGCCACAATTGCCGCCGTCAGGGCTGCAAATGAAAGCCCCTTTAACCCTGTTGGCAATAAGTTTAACAACGACGGATATGCTTTATTTGGATCAAGCACGCCTGAGGAACTCATCATTTCCTGGTGGAACATGCCTTTTTGGTAAAGCAGGTAAGCAGCAATACCAGGCAGTACCACAATTACCGGCATCAGCAATTTAAGGAACGCTGCAAATAATATCCCCCCGCGGGCAGTTTTCAGGTTGGCTCCCAGGGCTCTCTGCGTAATGTACTGGTTACATCCCCAGTAATTAAGGTTGGTGATCCACATACCACCGATAAGGACCGTTAAACCTGGCAGATCCATATAATTTGGATTATCCTTTTTAAAGATCATATGAAAATGGTCGCTTGCTTCAGAATGCAGAATTCTAAATCCATTGAGCAGGCCAGTGGTACCTTCCTTTTCGCTTAAAAGCGTTAGTGCAAGGTAGGTGGCCATTAAACCACCCAAAATAAGTACTGCAACCTGGATAACATCGGTATAACCGATAACCTTCATTCCGCCCAGAGTAATAACAACGGCGAACGCGGCAAGCAGCCAGATACACAAGTGAATATCCAAACCCGATATACCGCTGATAGCCAGTGCACCAAGATATAAAATGGACATTAAGTTAACCACGATATACAGCAATAACCAAAATATTGCCATAATCATGGCTACCGTACCATTGTAGCGTTGGTGTAAAAATTGCGGCATGGTAAATATCTTATTTTTAAGATATACCGGTATAAAAAATACAGCTACAATGATTAAAGTGATAGCGGCCATCCACTCATAAGTTGATATGGCCAAACCCATTTTGAAAGCCGATCCGCTGGTGCCGATAAACTGCTCTGCCGATATATTAGATGCAATCAATGAGGCGCCGATTGCCCACCAGGTTAGCGAACCTTCGGCCAAAAAATAATCTCTGGAAGTGGCATCAGCGTTATGCTTGCGCTTATATACCCACCAGCCATAACTGGCAACTATAACAAAGTAAATAAAAAATACAGCATAATCGCCATACGAGAGGGTTTTCAAGTTCATTGGTTGGTTATTTCAGGGTTTAATCGTTGGTTTGACAATTATAACAATATTTTGGTTAAAAGTTAATTGCGTTAGATTAAGTTGACTAAGTTTTACCAATTATATTTTGGTATTTTGGATTAATTAACTTTTGCAGGTATTCTCCTTGTTCAATAAACTACTCACCCAATCAACTTACTCAACCTAATACCTATATAAATCTGTTTATCAAATTTTCCATATATTCTTGTTTACCGCTTATCGTTTTGGGTTCTCCGTTCTCAATAGCGTAGGCCCTCAGATCCTCCAGCGACAATTTTCCATCTTCAAACTCCTTACCTTTTCCGGCGTCGAAGGAGGTATACCTATCTTTTCGCAGTTTTTTATATTCAGATTTTTGGAGAATGTTATCCGCAATTACGAGTGCCCGCGCAAATACATCCATGCCGCCAATGTGTGCATAAAACAAATCAGCAGGATCAGTAGAATTGCGACGGATCTTGGCGTCAAAATTTATACCGCCTCCCTTAAAACCACCGGCTTCCAATATGATAAGCATAGATTCGGTAACCTCATTAATATCGTTAGGGAACTGATCGGTATCCCAGCCATTCTGGTTATCGCCCCGGTTAGCATCTATTGAGCCCAGTAAACCGGCATCAACGGCTACCTGCAGCTCATGTTGAAAAGTATGACCGGCAAGCGTGGCATGGTTAACTTCCAGGTTTAGTTTAAAATCATTGATCAGGTCATATTTCTGCAGAAAGCCCAGTACGGTAGCCGCATCATAATCATACTGGTGTTTGGTTGGCTCACATGGCTTTGGTTCGATAAAGAAGGTGCCTTTAAATCCTTGTTTGCGTGCATAATCTTTAGCTGCATGCAGGAACTTTGCAAAATGCTCCTGTTCACGTTTCATATCAGTATTCAGTAAGGTCATATAACCTTCCCTTCCACCCCAAAATACATAGTTTTCGCCGCCAAGTGCAATCGTTGCGTCTATTGCCGCTTTTACCTGTGCAGCGGCATGCGTAAGCACATGAAAATCAGGATTGGTTGACGCCCCGTTCATATACCGGCGGTTGGAGAAAAGATTTGAGGTACCCCAAAGCAGTTTTACACCACTTGCGGCCTGTTTTTGTTTTGCATATTCAACCAAAGCCTGCAGGCGCCTGTCGTTTTCTTTTATATCGTTGGTATAATCAACCACATCCACATCATGAAAACAATAATAAGTGAGCCCCATTTTAGTGATGAACTCAAATGCCGCGTCCATTTTATCCTTCGCGCGTTCAACCGCATCAATGTTGGTATTCCATGGAAATATATGGGTAGGCTCTCCAAACGGATCAGCACCGTTATTACAGAATGAATGCCAGTAAGCGCACGCAAAGCGCAAATGGTCTTTCATGGTTTTACCGCCAACCATTTTATTTTCATCGTACCAGCGGAATGCCAGCGGATTGTCGGATTGAGGCCCTTCGTATTTAACCTGGCCAATTCCTTTAAAAAATTCTTTTTCGCCTGTTGTAATGTTCATGATTTAATTTTTGAGTTGTTTATCAGACTTACGAAGTTTCAAAAACTTCGTAAGTCTTTTTAATTTAATTGTTTTTCAAGTAGTTCTTTCCATTCCTGGTAAGCAGCTTCCAATTGCTGTGATTGGGGTTCAACCAGCTGCACCGGGTGCATGTGGTGAAACGCTTCTCTGGGTGATGAAAATATTTCAGCGCCAATACCGGCACCCAGCGCCGCGCCAACACTGCCATCATTTTTATACAGTTCAACCGGCACCCCGGTAATATTTACAAAGGTTTCAGCAAAAAGATTACTCAGGAACAAATTTGTCTTGCCTGCCCTTATAATAGATGGATTTATCCCATTACTGCGCATAATATCCAATCCATAACGGAAAGAAAACGCAATTCCTTCCTGTACCGCCCTGAACAAATGAGACCTGGTATGTAAATTAAGATCGATGTTATGCATATGAACGCCAACCAGTTTATTATTCAGCATACGCTCGGCACCGTTACCAAAAGGTAAAATACGTAAACCATCGCTCCCGGCCGGTGCTTTTGCAGCCTCATCGTTCATTTGAAGGTAACTGACAGAAGAACCAAACAGATTTTTCGTCCAGCGGTTAAGGCTTCCCGTACCATTAATACACAGCAACACACCAAGCCGCTTTTTATCATTTGCATAATTAACATGCGCAAATGTGTTTACCCTTGATTGCGGGTCGTAGGCAAGTTGATCACTTACGCCATAAATTACACCTGATGTGCCGGCTGTAGCGGCTACTTCGCCGGGGTTCAACACATTTAAGGAAAGTGCATTGTTTGGCTGGTCTCCGGCTTTATAAGCAACAGGGATCCCTGCTTTTAACCGCAGTTTGGTTGCAATTTGGGGCAACAATAGTCCATGAACGGAGAAAACCGGTTGAACGACCGGAAAAAGTGAGCGATCGAACCCAAAATATGCTATTACTTCTTCTGACAATCGATTGTCTAAAAAGTCGAAAAATATACCTTCTGATAATGCGGAAACTGATGTAGTTATCTCACCTGTCATCCGCATAGCAATAAAATCTCCGGGCAGCATAAACTTATCTATTTGATCGTAGGTCTCTGGTTCGTTTTGCTTTACCCAGGCCAGTTTGGCTGCTGTAAAATTACCGGGAGAATTTAATAAATGCGACAAACATTTTTCTTCTCCAATTGCTGCGAACGCTTTATCGCCAATTTCAACCGCCCTGCTATCGCACCAGATAATACTGTTACGCAATACCTGCTGCTCTTTATTAACCAAAACCAAGCCATGCATCTGGTAGGCAATTCCGATAGCTGAAATGTCTTCAGGTTGGTATTTGCCGGTTTTATGGCATAAATTGATGGCATGCTGAACATTTTGCCACCACTCATCAGGCGATTGTTCTGCCCAGCCCTGTTTAATAGAAATAATGAGGGTCTCGTCATCCGGATATTGCGCTGAAGCAACAACCTTTTGGGATGCTGAGTCTACAACAGACGCCTTTATAGAAGAAGTTCCGATATCTATGCCTAATAGTAACATTGATTATTAGCGTTATTATTTTATTTGAACGGGAATAGTTTATAAATTGGTAAAAGTTTACGAAACGAAATTAGATTATTTTTTTAAACTGCAATCGATTGCGGTAATTTATTTTATCATTTTTGTAAAAAATATGAAAAGCAAAAAAAGAACTACCATTTATGACATTGCAGAAAAGCTGAATATTGCTGCTTCTTCCGTTTCAAGAGCCTTAAATAACAGCAGCCACGTAAACGATGCTACCAAAAAATTAGTCTTAAAAACTGCGGCCGAGTTAAACTACAAGCGCAATATAATGGCATCAAACCTGCGCAAAGGCAAGTCAAAAACTATTGGGGTGGTAGTTCCCTTTATTAACCAGAATTTTTTCTCGAATGTTATTGCCGGCATCGAAGAGGCATCGTATCAAAAAGGTTATAACCTGATCATTTGCCAGTCAAATGAGTCGCAAAGCAAGGAGATAAAATGTATCAATACACTGATCAACCAGCATGTGGACTGCATTGTTATATCTGTATCGGTTGACGGCTCCGATTACCAGCACCTGCAAAATGTAATAGATAATGGCATTGAACTTATTCAGTTTGACCGTGTGGCAGATGAACTGGAAACGCTAAAGGTTATCAACGACAATGAACAGGCCTCACTTGAGGCAGTGTCCCATATGATAGAGCAGGGATATAAGCGGATAGCCTTGCTGGAGGGGCCGCAAAACCTGTCAATTTTCAGGCAGAGAAAAACAGGCTATTTAAATGCCTTAAAAAAATATAACCTCCCCGTTATTGATGAATTGATTATTGAAAATGCCTGGACAAAAGAACTCGGTGCTAATGCCACCCGGAGACTTTTAAACTTACCGGAGCCTCCGGATGCCATATTTGCATCAACATCTGATTTTTCGGCGCTTGGTGTTTTAGAAGTGGCATCGGCCATGGGAATCAAGGTACCCTCCGAGCTGGGTATCTGCGGCTATTCCAATGAGGCATTTACGGAGATTACCAGCCCTTCCATCACAACCATTGATCAGTTTAGCGTTTATATGGGCAAAACGGTAGCCAACCTTTATTTCCAGGAAATGGAAAACAAGGAAGAAACTGATGTAATTCCTAAAATAATAAGTATCAAACCCAAACTAATTATCAGGTCATCCACCTTAAAAAATCAAATTTCCGCAATCGGTTAATGCATCAAACTGATTATCTGCGCGGGTTTCTCCTTTATTCATATTGTTATCATTAAGTAATATTTTTGATTGTATCATTTCTGCCTTTCTTCGCGTATCATAATTAATTACATCTTTTTAATAGCAACTCCAAGCCCAAAATCTTTATATTTGAACCTTTATAATTAAAACCCTAAACCGGTACACTATGAAATCCATTTTTATAATCTTTCTGCTTATAATTACAATTAAAGTATCAGGTCAAACAATCGCCTCAAACGATACTACCGCTAAACTCACAACTGAATTCCGGAACAAAATAATAAGCGAATCCAGAAATGGTGGAAAGCTTGATTTCTGGACACCCATAAAAGGGCATGAATATGATGGCGCAATGATAGTGAAAGGCGCTACGGCCGCAGAAAACATTTACGCAAGTAATAAAGAAATAGCTGTAATTAAATGGGTATTGAACTTAACCAAACTAGGCGTAAAAAAGAATGACGTTATTTATTTATACGAAGCGTTAAAGGGAAGAAAGATCAGGGACGATGAAATTTCACTGGTTGATTTGGGAATTAAAAATTATTCGGAGTAATATCGACTAAAACTTCTCCTCTATCCCCAATCCAAACAACGCAAAATCATACTTTACGGGATCAACAGGGTCAAATTCACGCAGGCGATCTGTGAGTTCTGTAGCTGTTTGCCAATCGGTTTGTTTACGGGTAATGAGGTTAAGCTTGCGTGCCACACGGTCTACATGCAAGTCGCATGGACAGATGAGATCGGCCGGTTTTATTTGGTTCCATATGCCGAAGTCGACACCGCAATTATCCTTACGTACCATCCAGCGCAAAAACATATTGAGCCTTTTACAGGTTGATTTTTGTGCCGGCGAGGAGATATGTTTTTTGGTACGATGCGGATAATCCGGCAGGGAAAAGAAATAGCTTCTAAAATAGTTTAATGAGTTTTCAATAGCTGAGTTGTCATCCTCAACAGCGTGAAGGATCTTCTGCGATTGAAGGTGACCCGTATTTCTATTGGGCGAAGAAGATCCTTCGCTATCGCTCAGGACGACATACTGAGGAGCAAAGGCTGATTCTAATGAGTCGTTATGAGAATAGTGATATTTGAAAAACGCGATAAAGTAAAGCGTATCGACATCGTTAAAAGTCCGGTGTTTAAATTGCAGCAGCTTTTTAAGGTCGGTCTCTTCATGGTTCATGATGAAATCATAGGGCGTTCCATCCATCAAAGTAATCAGCTCCCTGCATTTGTTGATGATAGTAACGCGTTGTCCCCAGGCCAGCACTGAAGCCCAAAGCCCCATTATCTCGATATCCTGCTTTTTTGTAAACAGATGCGGAATGCATACCGGGTCGTTTGGAATAAACTCCGGGCGGTTGTATTGCATAATTTTTGAATCGAGGAAAGCCTTTA
>JAQBOU010000030.1 GCA_028287865.1 Mucilaginibacter sp.
ACCCTAACGGCACCCACCTGGTATGTTTCAACATCATCCTGGCCGCATTGAGAAAACTCAGCGAAACCGAAGACTGGGTAAAGGACTGCTGGCTGTGGATGTACCGCGGTGCATGGCAGGAGTTTGATACCTGGGAGATAGAGATGGCGGTACCCTTATCCCCGCAGGAAGTGATCAGGAAAAGGAATGCCATTTTCAAGCACCAGAGCCAGAAGGACCGGCCGGTATTCCCGGGAGATGATGCCAGGGAGTTCTGGGTAAGGGCAGAAGATCGCACCCGCGAAACTGCCAAATGCTATGATAAGCTCGGCATGGCCGAATATGAAGCCATGGAAGCATTTGTGAGGTATCATTATTAAGGGACACTATAGTAATTGTCATTGCGTAGCGCGGCAATCGTATGCGGTACAGCGTAATCCACCAAGTGGTTCTGCAAAGTTCGCGATTGCCGCGCAATGACAATTCATTTTAAAACCGCTCCTTTAAAAACTTACCTGTATAAGAATCTTTCTCTTTTATCAAATTTTCGGGCAGGCCTTCAAAAACTACTTTACCGCCGTAATCGCCACCTTCGGGGCCAATGTCAATTACCCAGTCGGCGCATTTTATCACATCCATATTGTGTTCAATAACAATAATGGTATTGCCCTGATCTAAAAGCGCATCAAAGGATTTGAGCAGCTTTTTTATATCGGCAAAATGCAAGCCGGTTGTAGGCTCATCAAAAATAAAGAGCGTTTTATGCGTGTTATTACCTTTAACCAGGAATGATGCCAGCTTAATACGTTGCGCCTCTCCACCTGACAAGGTATTGGACGATTGGCCCAATTGCACATAGCCCAAACCTACATCCATCAGTGGTTTTATTTTGGTGATGATCTTAGCCTCTTTATTGAAAAACTCCAGCGCCTCTTCAATGGTCATGCCTAAAACTTCCGATACATTTTTATCGTGATAGGTAACATCAAGGATATGCTGTTTAAAGCGTTTACCTCCGCAGGCTTCGCAGGTAAGGAAAATATCAGCCATAAACTGCATTTCTATTTTCACTTCTCCTTCGCCCTGGCAAACATCACAGCGGCCGCCTTCCACGTTAAAATAAAAAGCTGATGGTTTTAAACCTGCAGCTTTGGATATGGGCTGTTCAGCAAAAAGATTGCGGATCTCGTCCCAGGCCTTTACATAGGTAACAGGGTTTGAGCGTGATGAGCGGCCTATCGGGTTTTGGTCAACCAACTCCACTTGTTCAATTTTCTGATAATCACCTTCAATACTATCGAATGAACCGGTTTGTTCCCCATTATAGCTGCCCAGCGTTTTTTGTAATACCGGGGCCAGTACACGTTTTACCAAACTTGTTTTACCCGAACCTGAAACACCAGTTACTACCGTTAAAACACCTAAAGGGAATTTGGCATTTACATGCTTAAGATTATTTTCTCTTGCTCCTTTTATCTCAATAAAGTCATTCCATTTGCGGCGGCTTGTTGGGATAGCAATTTTTTCTTTCCCGCTCAGGTACCGTCCTGTTAAACTGTTATCATCCTTAATAATTTCGTCATAAGTACCTGAAAACATCAGGTTACCTCCGTGAGTTCCAGCCTCAGGACCAATGTCAATAATATGATCGGCAGCTTTCATAATCTCTTCTTCATGCTCTACCACCAATACCGTATTACCAACATCACGCAGCGATTTTAATACGCTTATTAACCGTTGGGTATCGCGTGGGTGCAAGCCTATGCTTGGCTCATCAAGCACATAAATAGAACCTACTAAACTGCTGCCTAAAGAGGTTGCCAGGTTAATTCGCTGCGATTCACCACCCGATAGCGTATTTGATAAACGATTAAGCGTTAAATAACGGAGTCCCACGTCGTTTAAAAAAAGCAGGCGGTTGGTTATCTCCATCAATAAACGTTTGCCTACTTTGGCATCCGTCTCATTTAATTCAATGTTTTTAAAAAACTCAAGCGCCTTATCAAGCGGCATCAAAACCACATCCGTTATTGATTTGCCGTTGATTTTTACGTAGGATGCATCCTGTCTTAAACGGCTGCCCTTGCAGTCGGGGCAGGTGGTTTTACCCCTGTACCGGGATAGCATCACCCGGTACTGAATTTTATAGGTTTGTTCTTCTATCTCCTTGAAAAATGCGTCAAGCCCCTGGAAATAGCTGTTACCCGTCCATAGCAGCTGTTGTTGTTTTTCTGTAAGCTGGTTATATTGCCTGTGTATCGGGAAATCAAACTTTAAAGCATTTTTTATCAGCTTGTCGTTCCATTCGCGCATTTTTTCTCCGCGCCATGGGGCAATTGCACCTTCGTAAACGCTTTTGCTTTTATCAGGAATCACCAAATCGGCATCAATGCCTATCACCTTGCCGTAGCCTTCGCATCTTTTGCAGGCACCGTAAGGATTATTAAAGCTGAAAAAGTTTGGTGTCGGCTCTTCAAAGCGGATACCATCCAATTCAAACCGGTCGCAAAAAAAGCGTTCCTGCTCATTGTCCGGGTCGGGCTGCGTAAATCGTACGTAACAATCGCCTTTACCCTCAAAAAACGCTGTTTGTATAGAGTCGCCCAAACGGCTTAAGGTTTCATCTTCTTCATTTTTTGAAATACGGTCAATGACGATTCTTACGGTTTGTTGTGAGTTGTAAGTTGTGAGTTGTAAGCCGTTTGTACCCAGTTGGACTTCAGTTTCTTCGCTTTCTGCTTTCTTCTTTGCGCTTTTACCTTTTACCTTTTTACTTTCTGCCTTTGGCTTTTCGCCTTCAACTTTCAGCTCTTCCACAAGCCATGATCCATCATCAACAATGCTCATGTCTTCTAAAAGCGATTCAATTTTTGATAGCTTCCCTTTAAACTCTACCCGTACAAATCCTTTTTGCATTAATACCGCCAGCTCTTCTTTTAAGCTGCGGTTATTATGCGGATATAAAGGGCACAAAACAGTTACCTGGGTTTCATCAGGAAGCGTCATGATGAAATTGATCACATCCGTAACCGAATCTTTTTTTACAATTCCGCCGGATACAGGGGAAATCGTTTTACCTATCCGGGAAAAGAGCAGCTTTAAATAATCATAGATCTCGGTTGATGTGCCCACTGTAGAGCGCGGATTAGAAGTAATCACCTTTTGCTCAATGGCTATGGCCGGAGCAATGCCTTTTATATAATCAACATCAGGCTTATTCATCCTGCCTAAAAACTGGCGGGCGTAGGATGAAAGGCTCTCCACATAACGCCGCTGTCCTTCGGCATAAAGCGTATCAAAAGCAAGTGACGACTTTCCTGAGCCCGACATGCCGGTTACCACAACCAGTTTATTTTTGGGTATGGCCACATCCATATTTTTAAGGTTGTGTACCCGCGCCCCTTTTATTATTATATGACGTTGAGGATCTTTTTCTGCTTCGTTCATGTTGTTATTAGTCCATGGACCATGGTTAATAGTCCATGGCACCTGCAAATGCATTGGTTAATACTTATTTTTGGCGAAGTTTTAATAACCATTTTGCCATGGTCCATTGACCATTAACTATGGACTTCCTCAAAATGCAAAAATCCTAAAATATTTAGCAGTATCCAAATGAGTTTGAGAATTGTATTTGGCTAAAAGGCAATTTGTTAAAGAGGTTGCATTGGGCTGACAATTATTGATTTGCAACGACTATAACATTAATGTATTATTGATTGTATTGTTAAATATTGTTAAATCATATGTTTACAGCCGGTTTTTCAAAAATAATATTTGTTTTTTTGATGATAATTTGTTTTATTTGGATAACAAATTCTTAACCCCTAAAGGAAAAGCATATAGATAGAACTCTACTTGAATTAAATTGTTAAATAAAATTAAGTTAGTAGTTTTTCTATGGATTTTCAATTGAAAAGTGACCAGGATCTGATCCATCATTATATTGCGGGTGATGAAAGTGGGCTGGTAGAACTAATCCGCCGCTATCAATCAAAAATATACACTTCTATTTATTTACTGGTAAAAGACGAATATCTTGCTGAGGATATTTTTCAGGATACCTTTATTAAGGTGATCAATACCCTAAAAGCCGGGAAATATAACGAAGAAGGTAAATTTTTGCCTTGGGTTACCCGTATTGCCCATAACTTGGTAATTGACCATTTCCGCAGGGAAAAGCGCGCGCCAATGATAAGCAATGGCGATGACTTTGATATTTTTGAAGTTTTAGGCAATTACGACGAAAGTACCGAAGATCGTATGGTGCGTGAACAAACGTATAAAGACCTTAAATCATTAATTCATTTATTACCTGCCGAGCAAAAAGAGGTATTAATAATGCGGCATTTTGGTGATATGAGCTTCAAAGAAATAGCCGATATTACCGATGTAAGCATTAATACTGCCCTTGGCCGCATGCGCTACGCCCTTAACAACCTGCGTAAAATGATGCAAAGTAAAGAATTGAGTCTTAAAAATTGATTTATTGGTGAGTGGTTGATTAGTTTATTGGGTAGATAAGTTATAAAACGACGGGTGCAATGCATAAAAAGTTAAACAACTACTCGCACAATCAACTTAATCTAACCTAATAAATCAATTCAAAAAAAATTTCATTTAATTTTCATTTAAATAAAATATTATATTTATGCTTTCGTTTAGTATCTGTAAACTAAATTTTAAGAAAGCTTATGGAAGAAACTTTTACAACAACTTTAAATTTACTAACTAACAAAGTTAAAGTGAACGAGGAATTGCAGGAGAATTTGGAAGGTGATGAGTTGATGTTTTATCATTCACTCCGCGCTGATCTGGACCTTTTGCAAAAGAACCCAAAACTTCAAACTATCCATCGCATACTGGATTATTCGAAGAGCGCACGTTAGTAGTAGTTTAAAATTACTGGTTCACAGATCATGGTTGTTTTATTAAACAAGTTTTGATTTGTGAACCTTTCTATTTTAAAAGGTATTAATCATTATTGTCATTGGTCATTAATGAAGGGCTGGTTAGTTCCCGAAATAATTTATTGCTCTTTTGTATTTCTTATTTATTAATGATTATTGCAGTGAATTAGTTGGATTAAAACAACTAATGACAATAAGGACACAATGACCAGGAAGGAACGCTATAAACACTTTGTCGATTACTTTTCAAAACAGCAGCCAAACCCGGTTACTGAACTGCACTACGGCAATCCTTTTCAATTATTAATCGCTGTTATTCTGTCGGCGCAATGTACCGATAAACGCATTAACCAGGTAACACCGGCTTTGTTTGAGCGTTATCCAACTCCGCAGTCATTGGCAGCAGCCCCGCCCGAAGAAGTTTTTAATTATATCCGCAGTGTAAGCTATCCAAATAATAAAGCAAAACATTTAGTAGGTATGGCAAAAATACTGGTGGATGTTTTTAATAGTGAAATACCGGCCGGGATAGATGATTTGCAAAAGATGCCGGGTGTGGGCCGAAAAACGGCCAATGTTATTGCCTCGGTTGTATTTGATGCGCCGGCCATTGCTGTTGATACGCATGTTTTCAGGGTGTCAAACAGGATTGGTTTAACCACCAATGCGCTTACCCCGCTGGCTACTGAAAAACAGTTAATGGTTTATTTGCCTAAAGAAACTTTGGGTGTAGCGCATCATTGGCTTATTTTACATGGCCGGTATATTTGTGTTGCCCGTAGTCCTAAATGCGAAATTTGTCCCATCAGCTGGTTTTGTAAATATTACGAACGCACCCATACCGAAACCGCTTTACTTAAAGCCGAAGCATTGAAACTAAAAAAAGTAAAAGATCAGAAAAGGAAAAATGCTTTAAATAAGATTAGTAAAGAACTGGCTAAAAGAAGTGTGGATAACATTGGTTGAATAAGTTGAATAAGTTGATTAAGTTAGCTTTTGTCATTGCGGGGATAAAATCAGGAAAACCGTGAGGAGAAATGACAAAAGAAGGGTGTCATCCTGAGGCACTCAAAGGTGAGCGCAAAGGCCTTTGCCCGCATCCTAAGTTCCCGGAGCATCTACCACACATGCTTCGGTGCCTGCCAATGACACCCCGAAACAAACATGTCACGGGTAGGGCTTAGGGTGTGATTGGCGATGCAGAATCGCCCCGTATAGTATGTGATTGCTTCGTGCATGGCAATGACAAACAGACAATCAATTAAAATACTAAAAAAATTAGTATTTTAAAATAAAAGTATTTATATTTGCTAATATTATTAAAAAAATGAGCAGCGCAGAAAAATTAAAAGCATTACAGCTAACTTTAGATAAGCTGGAAAAATCATACGGAAAAGGTACCATCATGAAGCTGGGCGATGCCGCTATTGAGGCTACCGAAGTAATATCAACCGGCTCTATCGGCCTGGATATCGCTTTGGGTGTTGGCGGTTTACCAAAAGGAAGGGTTGTTGAAATATACGGACCTGAATCTTCCGGTAAAACTACACTTGCCATACATGCTATTGCCGAGTCGCAGAAAATGGGTGGTATTGCCGCATTTATTGATGCTGAACATGCGTTCGATCGTTTTTATGCTAAAAAATTGGGTGTTGATGTAGAGAACCTGCTGATTTCACAACCGGATAACGGCGAGCAGGCACTTGAAATTGCTGATAACCTGATCCGCTCAGGCGCTATTGATATTTTAGTAATTGATTCTGTTGCCGCCTTAGTACCTAAAGCCGAAATAGAAGGCGAAATGGGCGACTCAAAAATGGGTTTACAGGCACGTTTAATGTCGCAGGCCTTGCGCAAGCTAACCGGCACCATCAGCAAAACAGGCTGTTGCTGTATATTTATCAACCAGCTGCGTGAAAAAATAGGAGTAATGTTTGGTAATCCCGAAACTACCACCGGCGGTAATGCGCTTAAATTTTACGCATCAGTACGTTTGGATGTACGCCGTATCTCACAGATCAAAGATACCGATGAAGTATCAGGTAACCGCGTTAAGGTAAAGATAGTAAAGAACAAAGTTGCGCCGCCTTTCCGGATAGCTGAGTTTGATATTATGTTTGGAGAAGGAATATCAAAAGCAGGCGAAATTATTGACCTGGGTGTTGAACACAACATTATTAAAAAAGCAGGGTCATGGTTCAGCTACGGCGATACCCGTTTAGGACAAGGGCGTGACGCTGTGAAGCAACTGATACAGGATAACCCTGAACTGATGGAAGAGCTGGAAGCCAAAATAAAACAAACCGTAACCGGCGAACATTTAGCCGAGGTTTAATTTTTTATCACACCTATTATTTAAAGAAAGTGTTAAATAGTTTTGATAAGGCTCCGATATTTATCGGGGCCTTTTTATTGTTATAAATATTCATTGATATTTGTTAAATGAATAACCTGCTTATAAGCTATTTACAGTTATTCCGGTTCATTGGCGTGGAAGATCAGCAATTGATCATTACATTATTTGAAAGCAGGATTTATAAAGAGGGGAGTTGTCTTTTTCACTCCGGTTCTGTTTGTAGAGAAAGGTTCTTTATATGTAAAGGCGTGTTAAAGATAGCCGTACAAAACGAAAAAGGCAACGAGGTAACGCATTTCTTTTTAAAGGAAAATCAGTTCTGCACTATACTCAACAGTTTTAATAAAGAGGTGCCGGCGGAAGAGAGCATACAGGCGGCCTGTGATACGGAGGTTCTTGCTATCAGTAAAAGCAAACTGCTGGCGCTTTATGAAAAGTTGCCGTACCTGAAAGACCTCATCGAACAGATTACCCAGCAGGCCTTACTCGATAAAATACAGATCAGGAATGCCTATTTAGGGCATGATTCTGCTACGCGCTACCGGCTGTTTATGATGCGGCAGCCTGAAATTGCGCTGCGCGTGCCTTTAAGCGACGTTGCTTCCTATCTTGGCATTACTCCCCAATCCCTTAGCCGTATCCGTAAAAATATCCGCTGAAATCCTTTTTACCAATTGTCAAATATTTTCGTCCATTTATCACGGAACTTTGTTACAAGTAAAAAGAACAATTATGTCGAGAGTATTTATAACCGGCTCTGCTGATGGGCTCGGAAAAATGGCTGCACAATTACTGGTTAAAAACGGCCATAAGGTGGTGCTGCATGCACGTAGTGAACAGAGGGGAAAAGATGCTTTGGCGACAGTTCCCGGGGCAGAAACGGTAGTAGTGGGTGACCTGTCGGGCATAGATGAAACTAAACAGGTTGCAGAACAGGTTAATAAGTTGGGAAAGTTTGACGCCGTTATTCATAATGCAGGAGTAGGCTACCAGGAGCCACGCAGAATTGCAACGGTTGATGCTTTACCCCATGTGTTTGCTGTTAATAGCTTAGCACCATACATACTTACCTGCCTCATCAGCCGCCCGCAAAGGCTGATTTATATAAGCTCCGGTCTTCACCGGCAAGGTGATGCCAGTTTGAATGACCTCGCCTGGAGCAATCGTGCATGGAATGGTTACAGCGCGTATGCTGATTCGAAACTGCATGATGTTATTTTAGCTTTTGCTGTTGCCCGCAAATGGCCCGGTACATTTTCAAATGCCCTGGAGCCCGGTTGGGTAGCTACCAAAATGGGAGGCGCCGGTGCACCTGATAGCCTGGAAGAAGGACCTAAAACGCAGGTTTGGCTGGCAACGAGCAATGAAAAGGAAGCGATGGTTAGCGGCAAATATTTTTATCATCAAAAATTGCGTGATTTTTTACCGGCTGCCGGCGATGAAACAATACAAGACCTATTTCTTGCTAGATGTGAGCAATTATCGGGTGTATCATTTCCGACCGCTTAATCTGAAAATTTGCTGCCTGCAATCGTTTTTACCATTTGTTAAGTGTTTACAGAGCAAAGCCGCAGAACTTTGACCTGTCAAAATAAAATAAATATTATGGAAAATCAAGTAAAAACAGCCGGTTCGTTATCAGGGAAAACGGTTGTGTTATTAGGCGGTACCTCAGGTATTGGACTGGCAACTGCAATGGCTGCCGCCAAAGAAGGCGCTAAGGTTGTTATAGTTTCGGGCAACCGGCAGCGGGTTGATAATGCCTTACAACAATTACCCGAAGGCAGCGAAGGTTATGCAGTTGATTTGAGTAAAGAACAAAATATTAAAAACTTTTTTGAAGGTATTGGCAATTTTGATCACCTGGTATACACTGCCGGCGAAAATCTTACGCTGCGTAATATTGCCGAAACAGAGATAAGCGATGCCCGTAATTTTTTCAACCTGCGTTTTTGGGGGGCGTTTGCTGCAGTTAAATATGGTGTACTTAATATCAATGCAGGCGGATCAATTTGTTTAACCAGTGGCATTGCCAGCATGCGTCCCGGTGTAGGCTGGTCAATGGGCTCAAGCATCTGCGGGGCGATGGAAGGCTTTGTAAGGGCCATGGCTGTGGAACTGGCCCCGATACGGGTAAACAGTGTTGTTCCCGGCGTTATCAAAACTAATTTGTGGGGCAGCATGACAGAAACCGATCGGGAAAACTTATATAAAGTGGTTGGCGATTCCTTATTAGTGAAAAGAGTGGGAGAGGCTGAGGATGTGGCGCAAACATTTTTATACCTCATGAAACAGCAATTTGGCACCGGTCAAAATATTGTTGTTGACGGCGGCACCGTATTGGTTTAATAAAGGCGGGTACATGTTACACAGTTGGATTTTAGGGAAATTAAAGGTCAACATTTTCTGAACGGGTCAGGTGTTTCAGGCTGTTGCAGCTTGTTTATCTTTGTTCGATTAATAAGCTTATTTATAGGTTTTTACATCTTTTTTTGTTTCGCGTGTTTTTTTTGTGTCACTCATTTCTGAAACAAGAGATTGAAATGAAAGCGGAAAGTGATAGGTAAAACACCTGTATCCGGGCTGCATGGAAATTTCCTGTTTAAATCATTCTACCGGTCAGATCGCTGCGATCATCCGGTTTGTTTTGCAAACGGTTTACACTGAATAAAAATTTGATAGTTACTTTGTCGTCGTCAAATATACAGGTGAGACTGTCGCCATGCACAGTTTCAATAAAGCGCCAGGTAAGCAGCAATGTATTTTCATTTTGCCAGGTGGCACTTGCGGCAACAATAGAATCAAAATCAATCCGGCGTAACGAAAATAAGGAATGAGCTGAGGGTTTAAGGTTTCCCTTCCTGATCCATTTATTGATGCCGTTGGTAATTATAATATCCGGTTTACCGTCTTCTTTTAATGTGAATACACAGGTGTCATCAACAAAACGAAAAGACACCGCTTTAGTATTAAAGATATTTTTATCAAGCGCAAAATCCTTACCTGAAATTTTTGCTGCCAAAGGTGAACTGGTTGTCATTTTTGGCGGATCGAACTTCAGCGCTTTTAGTTCTTCCTGCAACTGATTGTGCCGTGTTTTATTTTCAGGCAGCGGTATATCCTTCATTTCAGGCAGTAGTACATCCCAAACCGCCTGCATGGTATTCTTTGTATTAATGCTTTCGCTGGTGATGACTACTACTGCGTCGTATTTTGGCAGGATTATACTGAATTGCCCGAAAGCGCCGTCGGCCCTGTAGCCGCCCGGAGGGTTCAGCCAGAACTGGTACCCATAGCCATATCCCCAGGTGCTGTCATTTTTACCATTATCTATATGTTTGGCTGATGCCTCAGCTACCCATTCCTTTGCAATCACCTGTTTTCCATTCCACATTCCATTCTGCAGGTAAAGCTGGCCGAACTTCGCAAGATCTTCCGTTGGCATGCGTAAATGCGAGGCGCCCATATTTATTCCTTCCCAATTGGCGCCCCAGGTTGCAATGGTTATATCCAGTGGTTTGTACAACCGTGGTTTTAAATACTCGTGTGCGGATTGCCCGGTTACTTTTTTAATGATGGCACTTAGCATAAAGCTGGCGCCGGAGTTATACATAAACTGGCTGCCCGGTTTAAAAACCACCGGCAGGCTTAAAAATGTTTTTTCCCATGGAACCCCGGGGGCCGAGGCTTCTAAAATAAGGATGGAATCTTTGCCATGCCCAACCGACATGGAGAGAAGATGCCTGATCTTTAACGCTGCCAGGTTTTCGCTTACTTCGGATGGAAGATATTCCGGGAAGAATTTGATTATAGGGTCATCCACTGTTAACAAGCCGTCGGACACGGCCAAACCAATAGCGGTGCCGGTGAAACTTTTGCTTACCGAATATAATTGTTGCCTGTGCTCAGATGAGTAGGGCGCCCACCACGCTTCGGCAACCACATGGCCATGCCGAAGGACCATCAGGCTGTGAAACTCCTGCCCACTCTCTTTAATGGCTGTAAGAAATTTGCTGATTCCTTCCGACGCTATTCCCTGCATTTCCGGCGTACTACGGGGAAGTATAAAGGGATGTGCATTATTGCTGCCGTAACTTAATAATGACGGGAGCAGGCCCAGGCCCATCGTTAATAGCCCTGCATCCTTTATGAATACTCTTCTGTTTGACATTAGCCGGAATGTTAGTTTATAATATATGAGATACCTTTGGTGAAGTTAAATCGAATTTTTTATAAATATTAATGTTAACCAAATAGTTACACTAAAATATCATCAGGCAGTTATGCGAAATGATTTTCTAAGCTTCTTGCCATAAGGAGGGTGTTCTTTATAACAACGCTGCCCGGTACGAAAAATAAATTGAATATATTTGTGATAAATATATCGTTATGTCATTCCCGGCTATAACTTCTAATCTCAAAAACGTGATCTTCATTCTGAATAAAACAAATACCATCAGCAACCAGTTTTTGGCTGAACTGCGTGATGTTGTTATTTAGCAGGATAAGGCACGTTTCAGGGCTAACCAGGAAAAACTGGGACAAATACTGGCATATGAGATCAGCAAAACATTGTCCTATACAGAAAAAGAAGTGCAAACACCCCTGGGCATTGCCAATGTAAACCTGCCACAGGATCAGCCTGTTTTGGGAACAATTTTGCGGGCGGGCCTGCCCTTTCACCAAGGCTTTTTAAATTACTTTACCAACGCCAATTCGGTATTTGCCACGGCTTACCGGAAAGTGAAAAAGACCGGTGCCTTTATTATAAATATCGACCATATCTCAGCCCCCGAACTGGATGGCAAAACACTCATCATGTGCGATACCATGCTGGCTACCGGGCAAAGTATGGTAAAGGTTTGTAAAGAACTATTGGCCCAATATGATATCAAACAACTACACATTGCTGCGGTAATTGCCAGTGCCGAAGGCATAGCACATGTGCGGGCTAACCTGCCCAAAGCAAAGCTCTGGCTTTGCGCGGTGGACGAAGAAATGACTAGCAAAGCCTTTATTGTACCCGGCTTGGGTGATGCAGGGGATCTTGCCTTTGGAGAAAAAGTTTGATGATTCCGGAATTTCCATTCGGATTTGACATTAAAATTTATAACAGAAAATTCAATTATTAACATAATATACGGGATAATGGCTGTTCATAGTTATCGAACATTAACCCCATAGATAGAAGAATGAGATCCGAAATCGAAAATACAACATCCGAAATAAAAAGATACAAACACATTTTCTTCGACCTGGACCATACCATCTGGGATTTTGACAAAAATGCTGAAGAAACGTTATATGAGCTTTATGATATTTACGGTCTGGGTAAGATCGGGCTGCCATCAGCCGGTTTATTTATTGAAACGTATACCCGCAATAATCACCAGCTTTGGGCCGAATATCATACCGGAAAAATCACCAAAGATGAGTTGCGTAAAACACGTTTTAAAAGAACGTTTTTAGAGCTGGGTTTACATCCTGAATTGATCCCGCTGGCGTTTGAACATGATTATGTAAAATTATGCCCAACCAAAACCAATCTGTTCCCGCACGCGCACGAGACGTTGCAATATCTTCAAAATAAATACACGTTGCACCTGATATCAAACGGGTTTAAAGAATCATCGGAGTTAAAAATAGGTAATACAAATATCGGGGGATATTTTAAGCATGTAATTATATCCGAAATTGTAGGCGTAAACAAACCCGATAAAGCCATATTTGAACATGCGCTGAGTTTGGCGGGGGCTAAAAAAGATGAAAGCCTGATGATAGGTGACAGCCTGGAGGCCGATATATATGGTGCCCTGAATTTCGGTATGGATGCCATTTACTTTAATCCACTTAATGCCCACAGGCCTGTTGATGTGCCCCTGCAGATTACTCATTTAAAAGAGTTAACTTTATTGCTATGAACATTGCGAAGGAAAGCAGATTAATTGCTGCTGCATTAGATAATTATCGTGAGCGGCTTGATTTAATTTCCGAAGATTTGTTTACTGAAACGCCGCCAGGCGGAGGATGGTCATATGCCGAAGTATATTCTCATATTCTGCAGGCAACCATGGCTTCCTTTACGGCTATGGAACGCTGTTCAAATTCGCCAAAAGGGATTAACTTTTTGGGTTGGATAGTGATGTTTTTAGGACGGTTTCCGGTTAAGATAAAACAACCCGCCAAAGTAGCCGAAAGAATGCCTGCTGTTAAAATAAGTAAGGAAGAGGCTAAAAATTTAATAATAAAATGCCGTAAACGCGTTGATGATACTTTGCCGCTTATAAAAGGCGCATCGGCTGTGTCGCGATATAAGCACCCGCGTTTAGGATTGCTTAACGCTGCTCAATGGTTTAAATTTATACGAATTCATTTACAACATCATTTAAAACAACTGGACCGGATTAAAAAAAGTTTCTAAACATGTGAAACCTTTTACATTTAACAGAGTCTTAACATTAAGATAATTTAATTGGCGGATATTTGTAAAAACTGTAAAGATGCATTTTGAGTTTGCTTACATGATTGTAGTTGGGTTATTATCGCTGGTAGGCGTGTTTTATCTCAGCCCTTTTGAATTAAAAGTTAATGACGACGACGAAGAAGAGTAATCGTTTCTTCCATAACTCTGCTAAATATTACCGGTATACCTTACCGGAAGGACAAATACCCCCTCGAATTTAATGGCAAAACGCGAAGTTGATATAGTTGTTATATCCGACGTGCACCTTGGCACATACGGATGCCACGCCAAAGAACTGCTCAGGTATTTAAAAAGTATAAAACCTAAAATACTCATATTGAACGGCGATATAATTGATATCTGGCAGTTTAGTAAGTCGTATTGGCCCGAGGCTCATATGAAAGTGGTGCGCCGTATTTTAAAATTTGTTACCGAGGGTATCCCTGTTTATTATCTAACAGGAAATCATGATGAAATGCTTCGTAAGTTCACTGATTTTAACCTTGGTTCATTTCAGCTGCTTAATAAAATTGTACTCAACATCGATGGTAAAAAAGCATGGATATTTCATGGGGATGTGTTTGATGTAACTATGCAGCATTCCAAATGGCTGGCAAAATTAGGCGCAGTAGGTTATGATAGCCTGATTTTGATCAACAGCTTTTGTAATTGGATATTAACTGCCATGGGCAAACAAAAAATGAGCTTTTCACAAAAAGTTAAGGCCCGGTTTAAAGAAGCTGTAAAATTTATAAATCAGTTTGAGCAGACAGCGGCCGACCTCGCCGTAAATAAAGAGTACCAATATGTAATTTGCGGACACATCCATCATGCAGAGATCCGGAAAATGGAATCGACCGAAAAAACCGGTTCTGTATTGTATTTAAATTCGGGGGATTGGGTTGAGAGCCTTACTGCGCTTGAATACCATGATAATACGTGGACAATATTCAAATATCATCCGGACAACTTTAATAATGATGCCGACGAGGATGATAAAACAGACGCCGAAGATCTGGATGCCAAACTGGATGTAAAAACGCTATTAGAAAGATTTAAGCAAGAACCAGGCTAATTTTTTATAAAAATTGTTGTAATTTGTAATCTTGAATGGGTTGTAATACTAAAACAAGATTTATAACAATATTGTTAAGCAGGCAAATTGTTGTAACGCCACAAGCCGGAAGCCGTAAGGCAACTAACCGGCATCGCAATTTTTACAACAGCAAACAACCGTTTAACCTCACCGCATGAAGATATTATACGCCATTCAGGGAACCGGTAACGGGCATATAAGCCGCGCACGTGAAATTGTACCGCTGTTACAGCAATATGGTGATCTGGATTTGCTGGTTAGTGGTACCGAAGCAGAGGTTTCTTTATCTCAGCCGCTTAAATACAGGTTTCATGGTTTTAGTTTTGTGTTTGGCACAAACGGCGGAGTTGATAACTGGGCAACCTTTAAAATCATGAACTTGCCGCAGCTTTGGCGCGATATCCGAAGTTTACACCTAAAACAATATGACCTGGTAATAAATGATTTTGAGCCGGTGAGCGCCTGGGCATGTAAACTGCAAAAAGTACCTTCGGTATCCTTAAGTCATCAATGTTCTTTTGTTTCGCCCAAAACACCACGCCCTTCAAAACGGAGCTATGCAGAATGGCTGCTTAAATACTATTCCCCAACAACGCATCATGTAGGGTTTCATTTTGAGCGGTATGACGATTTTATTCATACCCCGGTAATAAGAAGCGAAATAAGAAATTTAAAGACGGCCAATTTGGGACATTACACTGTTTATCTTCCCGCTTATGATGATAAGTTCCTTGCAAAGTTGTTAAATAAGACCAAAAAAGTTCAATGGCAAATTTTCTCGAAGCGGCAAAAAACAAATGACCGGGATGGGAATGTTGAAATATTTCCGGTAAACAATGAAGCATTTAATAAAAGCCTCGCTAACTGCGAGGGCCTGTTAACCGGAGGTGGCTTTGAAGGGCCTGCCGAGGCACTGTTTTTACAAAAAAAGGTATTAATGATCCCCATGAAAGGCCAGTATGAACAGCAATGTAATGCTTTAGCTGCTTCAAGGTTGGGCGTGCCTGTTATTAATGAAATTGACGATCATTTTATTTCTCAAATTAATAACTGGATAACAGACGACAAAAAGGTGCAGGTGAATTTCCCGGACGAGACGGCACAAATCATAGATGATATGGTAAAACGGTACGCAAGGTCATAACTATTTCTGCATACGCAGTTTTTCTGCTAATTTCGCCCCGGCAAACCCGGCTTTAATGATCAATTTTTTCAAAGCGCTTAATCCGTTAAATATTGTAGGGCTGGTAGTTATTTTATTCGCCCTGCGGATCGGTTATTTAATTAATGGCCCGGCCAAAATTGAATTTGCATTTGCCGGCCAATATGCCCGTTTGCTATTGCCGGTGCCTGGTCAATATACTATCACACCTTTTTTTAATGTTTTACTTGCAGCAGTAATAGTTTTTATACAGGCATTATTATTAAACCATTTAGTAAATCATTTTAACTTACTGGGCAAGCCCACATTTTTGCCTGCATTAATGTATATCACCGTTTCGGCTTTATTTATGCCGTTCCTGGTGCTGAGCCCGCCCTTGCTATGCAACTTTCTGGTTATATGGATGCTGTTTAAGCTGCTAAGCTTTTATAAAAATAATGATGCAAAGTCGGTTGCATATGACCTGGGAATGCTGGTAGCTATTGGCTCAATAATTTACCCGCCATTCATTTATTTTTTTTTAGCAATATGGGTGGCTCTAATAATTTTTAAACCCTTTAACTGGCGCGAAGGAGCAGCCGGAGTGATGGGGTATATTACCATTTTTTTCTTTTTAGCCGTTTATTATTACTTAAACGATAGCCTGGGCCAATTTTATACACTCTGGGAACCATTGGGTACAAAGTTTCCTGATAACATCACTATAAATTATTATAACTACCTGGTACTTGTTCCGGTAATTTTAATTTTGGTGCTATGCTTTTTCACGCTGCAGCGAAATTTTTTCAGAAGCTATGTGCAGGTACGTAAATCATTTCAGTTGTTATTTGTCATTTTTTTAATTGGCGGCCTTTCATTTTATATAAAAGCGGCTTTCCATTTAAATCACTTTTTACTGTGTGTGGTGCCGGTAGCTGTGTTTTTTTCTTATTATTTTTTGTATGCAAAACGTAAGTGGTTTTATGAAACACTGTTTGCAATACTGTTAATTGGTATCATTTATTTCCAGTTTAACAATTTTTAACTTTTACATTCGCGCAATTTACAGCTGTTATATTAGTTTTGTATCATGAAGTTTGGAGTAGTAATATTTCCCGGGTCCAACTGTGATGAAGATATCATCTACGTATTGGAAAAAATAATGGGCCAGCAGGTAGTGCGTTTATGGCATAAAGACCACGACTTGCAGGGCGCTGAGTTTATTGTATTGCCGGGCGGGTTTTCATTTGGTGATTATTTGCGTTCGGGTGCAATTGCCCGCTTCTCGCCCATAATGCAGGAGGTGATACAATTTGCAGCAAAAGGCGGGTATGTGCTGGGGATCTGCAATGGCTTCCAGATATTAACCGAGGCTGGCCTGTTGCAGGGAGCTTTGCTGCATAATGAAAACCGCAAATTTATTTGCCGTAACATTTATATGAAGGCGCAAACAGCAAATTCATTAATCACAGCGCAGATCGATCCGCAGAGGGCCTTGAAAATACCTATTGCCCATGGCGAGGGTAATTATTTTGCCGATACAGACGTTTTGAAATCACTGTATGATAACGACCAGGTATTGTTTAAATATTGTGATGAAGCAGGTAATATAACCGCAGATGCTAATCCTAACGGATCATTAGATAACGTAGCCGGTATTTGTAATACAGAGAGAAATGTGTTCGGCTTTATGCCACATCCAGAACGCGCATCAGATAGTTTGGTAGCTAATGAGGATGGGCTGGCTATTTTTGAATCAATTTTATCAATGGTTAAAGTCTGATGGCCAGCCTGGTTATCGATATTGGTAATACATATACAAAAATTGCTGTTTTTGAGAAAAATGATTTACTGCATGCCGAACAATACCAGGTTGTTGAAACAGATCTGATAAATGCTTTGCTTGATGATTACCAGGTGGATAAGGCTATAATCTCTTCAGTAAAAAAAAAAGATCAAGAAGAGTGGCAGGAGTTATTAGCTAAAAGAACTCATTTAATACATTTTAACTCCGAAATGACCTGCGGGATCAATAACCATTATCTAACCCCAAAAACGCTGGGCCTTGACCGGTTGGCAGCAGTTATAGGCGCACATTATCTATATCCGGGCAAAAATAGTTTGATAATAGATGGTGGTACCTGTATTACCTATGATTGGGTTGATACCGGAGGGAATTATTTTGGGGGCAGTATATCGCCGGGATTAAATATGCGTTATAAGGCTTTGAATTATTACACTGCTGGATTACCCTTGGTTAAAAGTGACGAAACATTTAATGATAATTATGGAAATAGTACCACGGCCGCAATACTTTCGGGTGTGCAAAACGGAATTAAATATGAGTTAACCGGTTTTGTTAAAAGTTATAAAAAAGACGGACAAGAAGTGAATATTGTACTTTGCGGGGGCGACAGTATTTTTTTTGATACGCTGTTAAAAAATAGCATCTTTGCCCCCTGTATTAAAATTGAGCCTCATTTGGTTTTAAAGGGATTAAACGCAGCCATACACAACAATAATGATTAAATATACAAGGTTATTTATAATATTTTTACTTGCTCTTAGCGCCTCTGCAGTAAAAGCGCAAACAACGGCTACAACAAGTTCTCCTTACTCCCGGTACGGCCTTGGCGATTATAGTCCTTCTCTGTTGCCTCAAAATGATGCTATGGGAGGCATAGGTACTGCTATAAACAGGATAAGTGGCTATAACAATATAAATCCGCTCAATCCGGCTTCGTATGGAACCATAAACTACACAACAATTGATGTTGGTATTTATTCATCTATAGTTAATTTAAGCCAAACAGGGCAAACAAGTGCTACCAATACCAATTTCAAGCTTAGCCATATAACATTTGGTATTCCTGTTACCAAACATTCGGCGCTTAGTTTTGGCTTAATGCCTTACACCGAGTTAGGCTACAGTTATAAGCAAACGCTCAGCAAAGGATTCGGATCCGGATCACCGGCAGATACAAATGCCGTAAACTATCTTTACAATGGCAACGGAGGTTTATCAAAAGCATATTTCGGTTATGGATTAACCATTGCAAAGCACCTGCTTATTGGTGCCAACGTATCTTACATATTTGGTAACCTTACTGAATCTTCTTCAACCGAAATACCTAATTATAATGGTTACGGCTTTTTAAGCTCTCAAGCACAGCAGAGCAACTCAATTCGGGGTATTAATTATGACTATGGTCTTCAGTATATGATTGATTTTACCGAATTGAAGCACCTTACATTTGGTTATTCAGCCTCGGCTAATTCAAGTTTAAACTCAACAAGCACCTATCTGTTAACACAATATACGTTTGATAGTTCGGGCAATGCCAATATCGCAGCAGATTCACTTGTAAACCGGCAGGGCACCAAAACTAAAATTCAGCTTCCTCAAATTAATCACTTTGGTATTTCGTTTCAAAGCGATGGAAAGTTTTTAGTAGGCGCTGATTATACCATGGGTAATTGGTCTGCTTTAACCATTGCAGGTCAAAGCGCGGGGCTTAAAAACAGCAATACATTTAATGTAGGTGGACAGTTTACACCTGATATTAATGCTTTAAGAAGTACATGGGCCAGAACAGATTATCGTTTAGGATTTAAATATGATGATAGTTATCTTAATGTAAATAACACAAACATTAAAACCTACGCTGTAACTTTTGGGCTTGGTGTTCCATTAGCGCCTAACAACGGCAGCTTTTATAAAATTAACTTTTCTGCCGAAATAGGGCAAACCGGTACATTAGCTAACGGTCTTATCAAGGAAAATTTCGTTAACTTACATTTAGGTTTCACACTTAACGATAAGTGGTTTCAGCGATATAAATTTGAATAATTTCGTTTATGTATAGTCGGGCAAAAAAGTTTTCAATTCTGTATTTGCCGGCACTGTTTGTTTGCATGCTGTTTTTAAACGCATGTGAAAACTCATTGGATTCTATTAAACAAGTAACTTCCTCCGAAGAAGATAAGCCGTATTCGCGGTCAACCGGCGTTGATGTTATTTATAGCGACTCTGCAAAAGTTAAATTACATCTTACAGCTCCGTTGATGATTGATTTTGCCGATGAAAAAAAGCCCTATCGTGAAATGCCAAAAGGTGTTAAGATGATTTTTTACGATGAAAATATGGGCGTTAAAGGCACTATCACTGCAGATTATGGCATAATGCGGGAAAAAGAGAACATGATAGAGTGCCGCAAAAATGTAGTTGCAACAAATGCGCAAGGCGAAATATTTAAGTCGGACGAACTGATTTACGACGTTAACCAAAAAAAGGTGTACTCTAATAAGGCCGTTCAAATTACCATGACCAATGGTAATGTAATGAATGGTACCGGTTTTACAAGTAACGACACTTTATATCCCTGGCATATTGATAATTCAAGAGGAACGTTTCATGTAACCGAAAATCAAGGGCAAATTGGTCAATGAATTTGTTAATTAGGTAAATAATGGCGGGTGAACGGGCGGGGATTTTGTCCTGGATTAACTGTTTAATCTTAATTCAACCAACTTAATCTAACTCAATCACCTGCTTATAAATAACACAAAATTTAGTATTATAGAATTTTACTAAAAATTGTATCTTGCGCCCTCTTTTTAACGGTATAAAATAATTTTTATAAGTATATGGGTATAATGGGTTTTTTGCGCGAAAGGATGTGGAAAATTCTCGCATTTTTTATTGGCTTCGCGCTGCTTGCTTTTATTATTGGTGAAGTGGTACGGT
>JAQBOU010000051.1 GCA_028287865.1 Mucilaginibacter sp.
CTCAGCGAAACCGAAGACTGGGTAAAGGACTGCTGGCTGTGGATGTACCGCGGTGCATGGCAGGAGTTTGACACCTGGGAGATAGAGATGGCGGTACCCTTATCCCCGCAGGAAGTGATCAGGAAAAGGAATGCCATTTTCAAGCACCAGAGCCAGAAGGACCGGCCGGTATTCCCGGGAGATGACGCCAGGGAGTTTTGGGTAAGGGCAGAAGACCGCACCCGCGAAACTGCCAAATGCTATGATAAGCTCGGCATGGCCGAATATGAAGCCATGGAAGCATTTGTAAGGTATCATTATTAAGGGACACTATAGTAATTGTCATTGCGGGGAGGAACGTCGCAGCAATCGCGAACTATGTATAACCGCCTTGTATAGCATGCGATTGCTGCGCTGCGCCCGCAATGACAATAAGATCAAAACCACTCCTTCAAACCGCAAAATCACCCCCGCAAAATAATCAGTAGCCACAATTTGTAACTAAGCCATTCGTTTTGCATCTTAGCAAACATATTCTCTAATAAAAATGAAATTAAACTATAAAGTTTTTATAGCAGCTGTAGCTCTTTTAATCACATCCGCCGAAGGCTTTTCGCAGGTTAAAAAGAAATCTACAGCATCAGCAAAAGCAAAACCTGCTGCGGCAAGTCAGCAATCAAAAATTACTAAGCTACCGGTAGACCCAAATGTAATAATCGGGCACCTGCCTAACGGCTTAACTTATTACATCCGTAAAAATACCGAACCCAAAAACAGGGCTGATCTGTACCTGGTTAGTAAAGCAGGCTCGGTACTGGAAGCAGACGACCAGCAAGGCCTTGCCCACTTTACCGAACACATGGCCTTTAACGGCACGCGTGATTATCCGAAGAACGAACTGGTTAATTATCTGCAAAAATCAGGTGTGAAATTTGGCGCCGACCTTAATGCCTATACTTCCTTTGACGAAACGGTTTACCAGTTACCCTTACCTACCGATAGCATACAGGTTTTTGAAAAGGGATTTAATATACTGGCCAACTGGGCCGGTTACCAAACATTCGACCCAAAAGAAATCAACGATGAACGCGGCGTAGTTTTAGAAGAAGCACGTTTAAACGGTAAAAATGCCCAGGAACGTTTAAGCCATCAAACTCTGCCGGTAATCCTTAATAATTCAAGATATGCAGCGCGGATCCCGATTGGTAAAGAAGATATTATCAAGGCCTTTAAACCGGAGAGCATTAAAAGCTTTTATCACGACTGGTACCGCCCGGATATGGAAGCAGTTATTGCAGTAGGTGATTTTGACCCTGCCCGCGTTGAGGAACTCATTAAAAGGGATTTTGCTTCGTTAACTAATCCGGCCAACGAAAAACCGAGGGCTACCTATACCGTTCCGCCAACACCGGGGACAGCAGTTAAAATAGCTACCGATAAAGAATTCCCATATACACTGGCAGAGATCATCGTTAAACATCCGGGAACTATAGTTAAAACAACCGCCGACTATTTGCAAAGCGTGCGGGTTAGCTTGTTTAACCAGATGCTGAATGCACGCCTTGGCGAATTGCTTCAAAAATCTAATCCACCGTTTTTGTACGGTCAGGCAAGTTACGGCAGTTTTATCGCTAAACAGGATGCATTCAGCACCGTTGTAGTGGCAAAGCCGGGGGAACTGGAAACTGCTTTAAAAGCAGTAGTTGCCGAAACTGAGCGTGCACGCATATATGGTTTTACTTTAACCGAACTGGAAAGAGCCAAACAAAATTCCTTAACCGGCATAGACAATGCCTATAAAGAGCGGGACAAAACTAATTCAGTGAATTTTGTGAATGAATATCAACAGAATTTTCTGCTGGGAGAAGCTATTCCCGGGCTTTCTTATGAATATAATTTTTATATCAACAACATCGGGAAAATCACGCTTGCTGAGGTAAATGCGATGGCCGGTAAGTACATCAGCGATCAAAACAGGGTAGTAATTGTAGAGGCTCCTGATAAAGAGAAAGACAAGCTGCCTAATGAAAAAACGCTATTAACCTGGATAAGTACCGCCGGAAAAGATCTGAAACCATATATTGACAATACCAACGACAATCCACTGCTGCCCGCTTTGCCTGCTCCGGGTAAGGTTACCAGCGTACAAACCGACAGCTTAATTGGTACAACAACGTTAGCACTCAGCAATGGTGTAAAGGTTATATTAAAGCCAACCCAATTTAAAAACGACCAGATATTAATCAACGGCTATAGTTTTGGAGGCACCTCACTGGCAAGCGATCAGGACTTTACCTCGGCCGACCTTGCTACCGGCGTTATTACCAGTAGCGGAGCAGGAGATTTTATGCAGGCCCAGCTGGATAAAAAATTAAGCGGAAAAAATGTGAATGTTTCGCCTTATATAAGTGAGAATGCAGAAGGAATATCTGCCAGTACCACACCCAAAGATTTTGGTACGGCAATGGATTTGATATACCTTTATTTTACACAGCCCCGAAAGGATGCCGATATATGGCAATCAAACATAACCCAAACAAAATCATTACTGGCAAACAGAAGCCTTGATCCCGGCAGCGTTTTTCAGGATACCGTAGCTGCTGTACTATCTAATCATAACTTCAGGGGGATGGTGATCACCCCCGAAAGGTTAAAAACGGCCGACCTTGATAAAGCCTATGCTTTTTATAAAGATCGTTTTGCCGATGCAAGCGGCTTTGTATTTACATTGGTAGGAAACTTTGATGTAAAGACAATTACACCGTACATAGAAAATTACTTGGGCAGTTTGCCTTCAACCAACCGTAAGGAAACATACAAAAATTTAAATATCAATCCGCCGCCGGGGCAAATCTCTAAAACGGTATATAAGGGCATAGGTGATAAAAGCAGCGTACAATTGATATTCAGCGGCGATTATGTTTATAATAGCGCCAATAATGTACAGGTTGATGCCCTGGAATCTATTTTACAAATTAAGCTGGACGAACGGTTACGCGAAAAAGAAGGCATGGTGTACTCACCTGGCGTACGGGCGAGCTATAAAAAGGTCCCTGGTGGCAGGTATAGTTTCACCATTAGCTTTGAATGCGCCCCTGCTAATGTAGATAAGCTGATCAGCGCCACTACGGAAGAAATTGATAAGATCAAACAAAATGGTGCTTTACCTGCAGATATTGAAAAATTTGCCGTACAGGAAGCCCGCTCAACACAGGTGCAGCTGAAAGAAAATGTTTTTTGGGCGGGCTATTTAGGTGCCGCTGTACAAAATGACCAAAACCCGGATGACATTCTTCATCATGTTAGTGATCTTTCCGATGTAACCGTACAAAGCACCAAAGACGCCGCAAATAAATATTTAAGCGGCAACAACTTAATTAAACTGATCTTAATGCCGGAGAAAAAGTAATTATAAATCCTGAACAGAAATTAAAGTCCTGCCATCCTCCGGCAGGACTTTATTATTTATTTCGACGATAATCTTTGCTTTTTCCACCACGTATACAACTAATTACAATTTCCGTTGTATATTATTGGCATGATTACTAAAGGGCAGCAGGTTATCCGGCAATGGTATCAACAAAAAAACTGGCAGCAGTTTGCCTTCCAGCAGGAGATGGAAGAAGCATACCTTAATGGCTATTCCGGCTTACTGAATGCCCCTACAGGCAGCGGTAAAACGTTTGCACTTTTCCTGCCTTTCCTGGCTGATTTTATCAATAAGCATCCCGAAAGTTATACCTGGCAAACCAATAACGGCTTGCTCATGCTATGGATCACCCCGTTGCGCGCCTTAACCAACGATATTAAAAAAGCAATGCAGGAAGTTTGCGACGACCTGGGCCTCCCCTGGAAAATTGCCACCCGTACCGGCGATACCCCCGCAGCTGAAAAGCAGGCATTAAAAAAGAAGCTGCCCGAAGTTTTACTTACCACCCCCGAAAGCCTTCACTTGATGATGGCCCAAAAAGAATACCCTAAAATATTCCAAAACCTGCAGGTAGTAGTTATCGATGAATGGCACGAACTGCTGGGCACCAAACGAGGCGTACAGGTGGAGTTAGGTTTGTCCCGGTTGAAAGTCTTAAGTCTGAAGTCGGGAGTCCAAAGTAAGGATGCTGATAATTCACCCATTTCTTCAAACCCCGAACAAAAGAACACTGCCTTAAGACTCCCGGCTTCGGACTCGGGACTCAAAATATGGGGTATCAGCGCTACCATTGGTAATTTGGAGCAAGCTGCAGATGTGCTGTTGGGAAATGATTTTTCTGCGGATAAAATAAAAATGGTGAGGGCAAACCTTGATAAAAAACTGCTCATCAAGTCTATCATTCCAGAAAATATTGAAAGCTATTCGTGGGCCGGACACATCGGGTTAAAGTTATTGCCGCAGGTAATGGAAATAGTTGCCAAAAGTGTAACTACACTCATATTTACCAATACGCGGTCACAATCCGAGATCTGGTACCACGCTATATTAAATAATTACCCGGAGTATGCCGGCATCATGGCTATGCACCATGGCTCGCTCGACAATGAGTTACGTAACTGGGTTGAACAGGCCCTGCATGCCGAAGCACTGAAGGTTGTGGTGTGTACCTCAAGTTTAGACCTGGGGGTTGATTTCAGGCCGGTGGATACTGTGGTACAGGTGGGCAGTCCGAAAGGTGTTGCCCGGTTTATGCAGCGGGCAGGCCGCAGCGGGCACCATCCCGGGGCAGTGTCAAAGGCATATTTCGTGCCCACCCATTCCCTCGAACTGCTGGAGGGAGCGGCATTAAAACAAGCCATAAAAGAAGGGATATTTGAAAGTCGCGATCCCATGTTGCTCACCATGGATGTGCTGATCCAATACATGGTAACGCTGGCCGTATCAGATGGGTTCAGGGCTGATGAGCTTTTTAATGAAGTAAAGACCACTTTCGCTTTTGCCGATATAACCCGGAATGAATTTAACCAGCTGCTTGATTTTATTACCACCGGCGGCAAAACCCTTGCCCAATATGATGAATTTTTAAAGGTAGAGATAGAAGACGGCTTGTTTAAGGTAAACAGCCGACGGGTTGCCATGCGGCACAGGTTGAGCATCGGCACCATAACCAGTGAGCTAAGTATCCGCGTAAGCTGGCTGAGCGGAGGGAGTTTGGGTACGATAGAAGAATCATTTATATCGAAATTAAAACCGGGAAATACTTTTTGGTTTGCAGGGCGCAGCCTGGAATTTGTGCGGATAAAAGAGATGACCGCTTATGTCAGAAAATCAAATGCAACCAAGGGGATGATCCCCAGCTGGAACGGAGGGCGGATGCCTTTGTCGTCACAATTGGCGGCTGTTTTCAGGGATAAGCTGGACGAGGTGGCTCACGGCACAGCAAAGGATGAAGAAGTTATTTCACTAAAGCCATTGTTTGATCTGCAAAAGGAGCTTTCCCATTTGCCGCAGAGCCATGAATTTTTAATCGAATCGTTTAAATCGAAGCAGGGACACCATTTATTATTTTATCCTTTTGAGGGGCGATTGGTACATGAAGGCATGGCCTCGCTCCTGGCTTATCGTATCAGCAAAATAAAGCCTGCAAGCTTCTCCATAGCGATGAATGATTATGGATTTGAGCTCCTGACCGACGAAGATATCCCCATTGAACAGGCTTTGGAGGATGCCGGTTTTTTCTCTATTGATAACCTGCTGGAAGATATTCAGCATAGCTTAAATGCAAACGAAATGGCACGAAGGCGGTTCAGGGATATTGCCCATATCGGCGGGTTGGTATTTACAGGTTATCCCGGTCAGCCGGTAAAAAACAAGCATTTGCAGGCATCCACTTCCTTGCTGTTTGAAGTATTCAGCGAATACGAGCCTGACAATCTACTGGTGCGCCAGGCGTATAATGAGGCGCTGGCTTTCCAGCTGGAGGAGTTCAGGCTCAGGATGGCGCTGCAACGGATCATCAAACAAAATATTATTTTAAAAACTATTGAACGTCCTACGCCTTTCGCATTCCCTATTATGGTAGACAGTCTTGGACGCGAACGGCTAACCACCGAAACACTGGAAGAACGCATAGCGAAAATGGCCCGGCAATACGGAGCCGATGAAGTTGGCATCCCGGAAACAAGAAAGCCCCGGAAGCCGGGAGTAACCAGAAAAAAAGGATTTTAAATTAAAAAATATTTTTCAGCCTCTTTCCTTGAAGCGAAGGTCAACAAGCGCAGTGGGGTGTTGGGGGTGACCAATATATATGCTATGTATTGGCGTAAATATCGCTTGTATATTTACCCACCCGGTCGTTGCTTCGCCGACCACCCTCCCTTTTTGCAAGCAAAATGGAGGGTTTAGAATTGTCCTTCTTATTTTTAATAATTATTGGCTTTAATAGGTACCGCAACCTTTCAGTCTACGCGAGATTCACAGTAAAAGCCATCTAACCGGCAAAGTTTAATTTTTACCTTTTATCAAAATAATGATCAGCCAAAGTATGGAGATGGCCTGCACCATTATCATACTTCCGATTGTTAACGATGCTCCCGGCCAGTGTAATATTTTGAACACCAATCCTAGCATTATACCAACAAAGCTCAATAAAAAAAGCACGATGGGATATCGGAAATTGAAAAACATCGCATTGGGTTTTATTTTGTTCCTTTTTGCCGTTTACTTTTAAAATAAGCAATTATCGATGGAAGCTTTACAATTAAAAGTGCAATTATCCCCCCGGCAAGAAAGCCACCCCAGGTTTCAAGCTTAGGATCAAAGTTCATTAAAATTATAATTACCAGTACAATTGCTATTACGCCGATAAACATAAACAGGTAAACTTTTTTCATGCCGGTATTATGGGTTATTATGCAGCTAATCTAAAGAAAAAAGCGATGCGTGTTACATTCAGGATTGTCCTTTTTTAAACAGATAAAACACAATTAAAAAGACAACTATTGTTTATTACCTGCAATATCCACACCAACTCTTTGTGCAGATTGAGAAACCAGCCAGCCCGTAGCATACATCCATTCGGTCATTTTAAATAATTTACCTATATCTATGCGGTCGGGGTTATCCAGTACGGTATGGTAATCATCATGGAGCAGGCTGCTGTACATTAAGGCTGGTATACCCGCCTGGGCGTAGGGTAAATGATCGCTGCGAAAATACCATCCCTCCGGGTGTTTGGCATTATCCCAGGTAGTATCAACTACAAAGTGGGTCAGCATTTTATTGGCCTGCATTGCCATGTTTACCAGCGCCGTTGAATTGCGGTGCGGCAGAATGGATCCTAATAAAGCAGCTGAATCAATTGAATTTCTACCTATCATATCGGCGTTTAACACGGCGACTATAGCTTCTTTTTTTACCGTTGGATGCACTGCATAATACCTTGAGCCCAGCAGGCCGCGCTCCTCTGCCCCATGCCACACAAATAAAGCAGACCGTTTACCGGGATGGCTAACCCATGCGCGTCCTATTGCCAGCATAGCCACCGTTACCGAGGCGTTATCATCGGCACCATTATAGGTGGAGTCGCCTTTTATAGGTCGCCACACACCATCATGATCATGGTGCCCGCTAAATAAAACGAATTCATTTTTTAAAACGGGATCGGTACCCGAGGCCTTAGCTATTACATTTACGATTGGATATAAATAAGTTATTACCGGCATATTGGCCCTAACGGTTGCATTTGGAGCTTGCAAATCAGCAGCATAAACTGTATTAACAACAATAACAGGCATAAGCCTTAAAGTATTTGCCGGACGGCTAACACCTTCCAAAAGGTATTGCCCATCCTTATAATTGTGTCCGGCTGCCCTATCCAGCGCATCCATAGCAATGCTATCTGCAACAATAATTATAGCTGCCGCTCCATGGTTCCGCATAGCCGTTCCCATTTGCCTTACAGCCAGTGATATATACCGGAAGTTCCATAATTTCGAAGCGGCAAAAGGTAATGGTTTAGGTGCCTCCATCTTAATAGCCACTATTTTTCCTTTAAGGTCTATAACGGTATCCGCCAGCGAACGTAACCAGGTAACAGGTCCGTCCAGGTGGGTTTCAGATGGTGTTGGCTCGTAAACGTCCTTCCAAAGTAACAGGTTTTTACCATTGATGCTAAAAGTGCCGTTATCACCTAACCGGTTACGGCGCAGGTTTAAAAATTGAAAATAAGTGCCATCATCACCTGCCGGTTTCAGGCCTGCTTCCTGTGCCTTCTGTGCAACCCATGCGGCTGCCCGTAATTCATCAACAGTGCCGCTTCGCCGCCCTCTGAAAGAATCGCCGCCCAGCTCAAAAATATCTTTATGCAGGTCGGTCTCTTTGATGGATGCCAATCCGGGCGGAAATACTGACACCGGCTTTTTATTTTGGCTAAATGCATTGAAATAAAGTGCTGCAAAAAGCAACACAGGCAAAATTCTTTTCATGTTTCTAATATAAACATTTCATTAAACAATTACCTCAAAGGAAAATCAAATCTCCTTGCGCTTGCGGAAAGTATTATTGCGTTTAAAAATATATCTTCTCCCTTTTGCTTAAAAAGGGAGCTATAATTAGCGCACCAAAGTCACGGTGAGCGTCGATGCCAGCGGCAATCGCAAATCATAAAACAGTGACTAGTTACTATCCGAAAATAGGTTAATTTAGTCTTTTATAACCAATTAAATGAGATCATTCTTAACTGCCATACTATTTACTTGCAGTTTGTTGCTGGTAAAAGCAGGATATTCCCAAACTACAGATCAAACCATTGTAGCAAAGCCTTGGAATGCTTATTGGATAGCCGCACAAAATGATCCGGGAAGGGAATACGGTGTTTATTATTTTCGAAAATGCTTTGACCTTGCTGCCAAACGCAGCAGTTTTATTGCAAAGGTTTCGGCAGATAACCGGTATAAATTATATGTTAACGGTATATTGGTCTCTGTTGGCCCTGCCCGTGGCGATACCTATTACTGGAATTATGAAACCGTGGATCTTGCACCCTATCTTAACGCAGGTAAAAACACGATTGCTGCTGTAGTATGGAACGATGCAGAATTCAGGCCCGAGGCGCAGATTTCCTTGCGTACCGGATTTATTTTACAGGGCAGCACTTCGCAAGAAGAAATACTGAATACCGATAATACCTGGAAATGCATCAGCGATAAAGCTTATCAGCCTGTTACAGGCATTGGCTATAATACCTATTACGTTGCGGGGCCCGGCGAATTGATTGATATGCGTAAATCGGTTGAAGGCTGGATGGCTACCGGTTTTGATGACCAAGCATGGCCTGCCGCCGGCATGCTGGATCACGGCAAACCCAAAGGAATGGCCGATGCTTTTGGCTGGATGCTGGTTCCTTCCACAATCCCTCAAATGGAGCAAACAATACAACGAATTCCTGTTTTACGCAAAGCGGATAGCATTACTGTCCCCGCATCATTCCCTGCAATAAAAACAAGTTTAACAATACCGGCTAACACTACTGCCATCCTGCTGCTTGATCAAACCTATCTCACCAATGCCTATTTAACGCTGAATTTTAGTAAGGGCAGGGATGCAGGTATATCCCTTACTTATGCCGAGGCGCTGTTTGATAATTTAAGCAAATTCGGTGCACGAAAAGGCAACCGCAATGATGTGGATGGAAAAGATTTTGCCGGCCGAAAAGACAGTTTAATATCCGGTGGCTCGGCTAACCAAACATTTACCACTTTATACTGGCGCACATATCGCTATATCCGCCTGCGGGTACAAACGAAAAATGATCCATTAGTGATTGATGATATTTACGGCACTTTTACGGGTTATCCTTTTCGGCTAAACGCAAAATTGCAAACAAGTGATCCGGAAATGCAGAAGATACTGGATATCGGCTGGCGTACCGCCCGGCTGGATGCCATGGAAACCTATATGGATTGCCCTTATTACGAGCAGTTACAGTACATTGGCGATACCCGTATCCAGGCAATGGTATCCTATTATAACAGCGGCGATGACAGGCTGGCCCGCAATGCTATTGATCTGATGGACCATTCCCGCATAGCAGAAGGACTTACGCTGAGTCGCCATCCATCTTATAGTCCGCAAATAATTTCTACCTTTTCTTTATGGTATATCGGCGTGCTGCATGATTATTGGATGTACCGGCCTGATAGTAATTTTGTTAAAGATAAGCTTGCCGGTGCAAGGGCAATACTTGATTTTTTCGATAAATATCAACAGCCGGATGGTTCATTAAGAGGCACGCCCTACTGGACATTTGTTGATTGGGCCGGCGGTAATGGATGGCAAAGCGGGATGCCTCCTAAAGGCACCAACGGTGGCTCGGCTATTTTAGACCTGCAATTAATGATGGCTTATCAAATGGAAGCCGAAATGGAAACAAGGATAGGGATGCCGGTCTTTGCAAACATTTACAGGACAAAAGCAGCACAGTTAAAACAAACCATTCAGAAAAAATATTGGGACGTTGTTAAAAAACTATATGCCGATACAGAGGATAAAGATCTTTTTTCGCAGCATGCAAACTCACTGGCCATACTCGGCGGAATGGTTGGAGGTGCTGACAAAACAGCATTGAGTAAAAAAATATTGGCAGATACAACTTTAACCCAATGCACCATTTATTTTAAATATTATATGCACCAGGCGTTGGTAAAAGGAGGTTTGGGAAACGATTATATGACCTGGCTGGATATATGGCGCAAAAACATAAAAACCGGCCTCACCACCTGGGCCGAAATATCAGACCTTCCTTATAGCCGGTCCGATTGCCATGCCTGGGGAGCCAGTCCGAATATTGAATTTTTCAGGACGATATTGGGTATTGACAGCTATGCGCCTGGATTTAGCAAAATAAAAATTGAGCCGCACTTAGGAAGCCTGAAAAATGCTTCCGGCGAAATACCGCACCCTAACGGAAAAGTCGCAGTTGAGTATAGCCTTGACAATACAATGTGGAAAATAAAGATTGCCCTGCCTCAAAAAACATCGGGTATTTTTGTTTGGAAGGAAAAAACGTATTTATTGAAAGCTGGTGAGAATTTATTTAAAATAGCAGGTAACGTCAACTAAGCGTTCTTCAGCCATTCCCGCGCTTCTTCAACGGTTGAAAAAGTTTGGGCTTCTATATTGCTTTCCATCAGATCAATGCTTTTTTCAGCAGCTAACTGGCTGAATGTGGCAGGTGAAAAGATCCAGGCAAGGTGCCTAATCCCGGCTTTTTCAAGCAACGGAAAAGCGATTGTACCCACCCACTCCACAGCATCAGACCAGTTTCCCAGCACATTTAAATTGTTATTCAGTAATTTGGTGTATCCTGTAATTTCCTGTAATTCTAAAATTTTCATTACGCCCGCTTTAACAGAATCGTAGTCGTGGAACCCTTTCCAATCGACTTCGATAAGCTTATCCAGTTCATCTCCTTTTATCGAAATAGATTCGCTTAGGTAAGCGGCATTTGTAACTTCATGTTCTATGACCGTTTCCGGCTGTTGACTTAGCGGCAGTCTGAAATAGAAGGTTGAACCTTTTCCCGGTTCACTTTCTATCCAGAAATTCCCTTTATGCCGGGTCAATATATCAGCGGATACATATAATCCGAGGCCTAAACCATCGTACTTCATGGCAGTATTATCAACCCTATAAAACCGGTCGAACAATTTACCCAGGTTTTCTTTTTCAATCCCAATACCAAAGTCCTGTACGGATACAATGATATTATCATTTTGTATAACCGATCTGATGATCACCTCATTCGCATCAGGTGAATATTTAACAGCATTGGTAAGGAAATTAGTTAGCACCTGCTCCAGCCGGTAGCGGTCGCCTTCAAATAGAACAGAAGGATTACTTTCAATTTTAAACTGGTGTTTATTGCTGGATAGCTGTACACTTGGTACTACCTCGTTAATCAGGTCCTTCATGTTAAAAACGCCCATATTATAAGACATTTTTCCGGCAGAGATCTTTGAAACATCCAGCAGGTCGCCAATCAGTTTTTCAAGGCGTTTAAGCTGCTGCAAACTGTTTGCCACAAATTTTTCCTGTGAGCTGGTATTTGCAGAGGAACGCTCCATTAACTGCAAATAAGCTTTTAAACTGGTAAGCGGCGTTTTTAATTCGTGACTGGCAATACTTATAAATTCGTCTTTTTGTTGTTCAAGTTTTTTTTGTTCTGCAATATCAGTATTGGTGCCCAACCATTTTACCACAGTGTCATCCATCATAAAAGGTAATGCCCTTGCCAGGTACCAGCAATATTCGCCGTCAGCCCGGCGTAAGCGAAACTCTACCTCGTAAAGCTTTTTGACATGTAATGCGGCTGTCCAGTTTTTTAAATACCCGGCAAGGTCATTCGGATGTATAAACTCCTGCCATCCCAAACTAATTATTTCATCGGCATTTTTGCCAAAATAGTGCTGCGTCCTCTCGTTCACATAGTCCAGCTCTCCACTGGCGTTTGCAGTCCAAACCTGTTGCGGCATAGATTCGGCCATGAACCGGAATTGGGCTTCACTTGCTTTGAGCTTAAGCTGACTTTCTATTTTATCAGTAATTTCAGTTGCTACCACTATAACTCCGCTTATTGAACCATCTTCCTCCCTGAATGGTTCATAAACAAAATCCACATAAACAGTTTCTAATACTCCTTTACGTACTAAAGGCACCGGCAAACCATTGCCATAAAAGGGTTTACCGGTTAATCTTACGTTATCAAGCAATTCCTCAAACCCATGGCCTTTTGCCGATGGTAAAGCTTCAAAAACGGGCATGCCCTTAATTTCTTCAAATGTTCTTCCATAAATTTCTTCTAAAGGCGGATTGATCAGATCAACTAAATAATTTGGCCCTTTAATAATCCCTATACCAACCGGGGCCTGCATAAAAATAGAATATAATTGTTTGCGCTGGTTTTTTAATCCTTCTATGGCCTGCTTTTCCCGTTGGGCCAACTTATAAATTTCGGTAACGTTGGTGGGAGAATGTATTAAAAATTTAACATTGTCATTTTCATCCAAAACGGGCGTATTGGTTGTTGTCCAGTAACGTTCTTCAAACTCGTTACTGCCACGTATTGGTATATCGTAGCGGTAATTATAAATGGTATGAGGCCTTTTTGTGCGGATAGCCTCCTCAAACGAGAATATGGTGCGCTCAATATTTTTCGACTCTTCGTCCGTTGGGTTGGTTGGGAAAACGCCAAAAACCGAATGTCCAACCAGCGTTTCCCTCTCAGAGTTGGTTGCCCGTAAATAAGCGTTGTTTACATCAAGAATAGTATAGGAAGGGGCATCTATCCCCAGCAACAACTTAGTTGCTTCACTTTTATTGAATACCGATTGATAATCTGAAGCGATAAGCTGAATCACATCTCCCATTTATTGTGTTACAGTTTCCAGGTTTTAAATTACTTAAGCATAACCACAACTCAAAATAAACTAAATAGTTTTTATTTAATGCAGCATTTTATAGAACTCTGGCTCTTAATAAAAACAACCCCCAATATTTAAACTCGATCATCAATCCGTTTGACCGGTCTAATTAATCATCATTGCAATTCCATTGTAAAAAGCCCGTTAAACTTTAAAAAAAAACAAACTGATTACATATAATGTTATTCTTATATTGTTTATTTGGCTTTGAATAATATGGTTATCAGTAACAATTAATTATCATTTAATTATGATATTTACATCCGCTAATCAGTAACCAATTAT
>JAQBOU010000057.1 GCA_028287865.1 Mucilaginibacter sp.
GAAGCATACAACTGGCAAAGTTATGGGTTGGGCGCTTTTGACAATACCGGTAAACCAACTGAGGCTTTAGATGCTTTCGCTAACTAAACATATACTTTTTCAGCGTAATTCGCGCCGGGCAATTGAAATACCATTACACGGCATTTATCGCTGTTATCACCAGCAGCAATGCCATACAAACAGAAAATACGAGCAAATAGGTGAGCGACATGCCAATCATCTTTATAATAGTCCGCCATCTGCCGCGGTGATAAACTGCCCTTAGCGACTTGTAGATATATAATGCGATTGCTATCTCCGCTGCAAACGTCAGCCAGCCTATTAAGGAATCTGAACTAATTGGAATTAAAAATTTCAAAATCATCAACATGGTCAGGAACAGGAAAATAAAACAATGCAGATGAAATGAGTAGATCATGTGCTCAACATAAAACTTTTTGTTTTTATAAAAAGTGATCAGTAATATCAGCGCAAACAAAGGTAACAACACAAACATCATTTTTGGGAAATTATGTTTTAAGCCTTCCTCAACCACCTCTTTTATATTTATTTTTTGCTTGTTAATAGTAAAAGCTTTTTTGTTGTAATACCTTATAAACCAATTGTCCCGATTGGTTGCTGGTAGTTTATTTTGGTTGGCCAGGTATTGTGAATAACTGGTGTCATGGGTTGTTGTATTTACGAAATGAGGGTTAGTGGCTTCTTCTTTAATTCTTTCTCTCTCTCTTTTTGAGGTATCTTTTACCAGGTGGTTTTTTATTATGAGATAACCATTGTCTCTGTACAGATCATTTATGGCCTCTTTTTTTACCTGAGGTGGCATATAAGCATTTTGATTGATAACATTTACCGCTCCAATTAACTGTCCGGCAGTCATTTCAGTTTGGGTTACTTTAACATTGTTTGATTGCTGAAAGAATAACAAGAAAAAAACAAGGCTTATAAAGATGTACATTTTTACCGGGTGCAGGTATTGGGCACGCCTGCCGGCCATGTACTCATTAGTAAGGTAGCCGGGCTTAAAAAGCAATGGTTTTAATGTATGAAAAAATTGCTCGTCAAAATGAAAATAATCGCTGATGGCATGGTTCATCATGTGACCAAAGCTTTCTTTAATCTCAAGGTTTGGCTGTCCGCAGTTATGACAAAAATGGCCTTCTAAAATGGTGCCGCAATTAAGACAGTCGTTTTCGTGGCGGTAATGTTTTTTCATTTGGTATTACATTAATATCCCGGCAATGGTAGCTGATAAATAAGATGCAAGAGTGCCACAAATCAGTGCTTTTACACCCAGCTTTGATAAATCGGTCCGTCTTTCGGGAGCCAGTTCACCAATACCGCCAACCTGTATAGCAATAGAACTAAAATTGGCAAATCCGCAAAGAGCAAAACTGGTAATAACCAATGTTTTTGGGGCCATTGTTCCCTTAACTTTAATCAGGTCAAGGTAGGCTACAAACTCATTTAATACCATTTTGGTTCCCATTAATGAACCTGCTGTTTGAATATCTTTGTGTGGTACGCCCATAGCCCAGGCAAAAACGGCAAATAATGCGCCTAATATTTGTTTAAGACTGAGTGTTTTCAGATCGATATTTACCAAATCTAAACTCAGATGCAGGTTGGTTGCCAAAAAGAAGCCTGTTTTTCCTAATACATAATCAAGCAGTCCAATAATGGCAATAAAGCCTATCAACATGGCTATCACATTTAAACCGATCTTTAAACCATCACTTGCTCCATGAGATATGGCGCCAACGAGGTTAGCATCAGTCTTTTTAACCTCTAATGATACTTTTCCTTTAGTTTCTGATACTTCTGTTTCTGGCCATACAATTTTTGAGATCACCAATGCCCCTGGTGCCGCCATAATACTGGCGGCAAGCAAATATTCTGCCGGTACGCCTAAAGCAATATAAGTAGCCATAACACCTCCGGCAATGCAGGCCATACTGCCTGTCATTGAAGCTAAAAGCTCAGACATGGTCATTGCTTTTAAGTAAGGTTTGATCATTATTTGTGCTTCAACCTGGCCAACAAACGCGCTTCCAACATTTGATACAGCTTCGGCACCGCTTACCCCCATTACTTTATAAACAATCCAGGCAAATACTTTTACAACACGTTGCATGATGCCTAAATGATAAAGAATACTGATCAATACAGCCACAAATATGATAGTTGGGATCACCCTGAAAAAGAAAATAAAGCTATACTGAGAGCCTAACATCCGGGTAAGTTGTGCATCCTTATTGGCAACTATGCCAAAAACAAATTCGGCACCCTGATCGGAAAAAGACAATATTTTTTTTACCCCAGTAGCTAAAAATCCAAAAATATCTTTGCCGATGGTGGTTTTTAATATAAAAAGCGCTAATAATAATTGAATTCCCAATCCTGATAATACCACCCTGTAATTAATGGCTTTGCGGTTGTTTGACATTGCAAATGCAATCCCGAAAATTAGTGCAATGCCTATTAAACCGGTATATCTTTCCATATAAGTGTGATAATTTTAATTGAGGCTTAAATTATTAAAAAGATTTGAGATAAGAGGCTGGAGATTAGCGTTTAGTTTTTTTATCAGGATACCTTAAATGTGTAAAAAAACAAGCTTAATAGAAATAAATTTAAAAGTAAATCTCTATTCCTACCAAATCTCTAACCTCTGATCACTCATGATGCCTTACGCCGGTTAAGCTCATCACGTATTTTGGCAGCCTTTTCGTACGATTCTTCGGCTAACGCTTCCTGTAGTTTTGTTTTTAGTTCGTCGGTGCTTAACGAAGTAAACCCTCCCGAAGTAGTTGCAGCAGCGGTTTTTTCCTCCTGCGTTTCGTTGATGTTTTCGAGGTAAACAAAATCATTACCTTCAATTACAATACCCGCCGTAGAAAGTATAAATTCATAAGTATAAATAGGACAGTCGAATCTTACAGCAACCGCAATCGCATCAGAGGTACGGGCGTCAATTTCAACTACCTTTTTACCATCAGAGCAAATGAGTTTAGAATAAAATATACCGTCGACCAGGTTATAAATAATAATTTCCTGCACATTGATATGATAAGCCTGTCCGAAGCTTTTAAACAGGTCATGCGTAAGCGGACGGCTTGGGGTCATTTTTTCAATTTCTATCGCAATAGCCTGCGCCTCAAAACTTCCGATAATGATCGGGAGCCTTCTGCGGCCGCTAACTTCCCCTAAAACCAGGGCATAGGCACCGGACTGTGTTTGGCTGTATGATAAGCCAACAATATCCAGTTTAATTTTTTTCATGTCATTACCCATCACAACTGATCCTTTTTTATGCCGAAGCTTTATATTCTTTAATTGCCATAATTAATTTGGGTACTACTTCAAATGCGTCGCCAACTATGCCATAATCTGCCACTTTATAAAAAGGAGCTTCAGCATCTTTGTTTATAACAACAATCACCTTTGATGAACTTATCCCTGCCAGGTGTTGTATTGCTCCGGAAATTCCTATTGCAATATACAAATTTGGGCTCACAGCAATACCTGTTTGTCCAACATGTTCGCTATGTGGCCGCCAGCCGGCGTCTGATACCGGTTTTGAGCATGCTAAAGCAGCTCCAAGCAGGTCGGCCAGTTCTTCTATCATCCCCCAGTTTTCGGGCCCCTTAAGGCCCCTGCCGCCCGAAACAACGATGTCGGCATCTGGCAATGAAACCTTATCCGTAGCACGAACAATTTCTTTAATAACTGCAGCAAGGTCAGAAGCTTTAACTTCAGGACTAAAGTCTTCTATAGCAGCACCGGCACTTGTTTCAACAATTTTATAAGAGTTAGGTGTCAGTGATATTACTTTATTAGCAGATGTTAATTCAACAATGGCAAAGGCTTTACCTGAAAACGCTGTTTTCTTCACCTTGAATTTACCTTCGCTCTGATCAGGCAGGGAAACCGCTCCGTCCGCTACACCGGCCTCGAGCTTTACCCCAAGCCGGGGAGCCAGGCCACGACCTGAAAATGAATTAGATAACACTACTATATCAGCGCTTTGTTTTTTTGCGGCTTCGGCAATTACAGAAGCGTATGCCTGGTTAACAAAGTTTTTTAACTTTTCGTTTGATACATTTAATACTTTTTCAGCACCATATTTGCCCAGGGCAGTTAATTCTTCAGCACTTACATCACCTATTGAAATGGCTATAAGGTTTGTATTATTTTGAACGGCGATGGCATGCGCATAAGAAACTGCTTCAAAAATTGATTTCTTGAATTTTCCATCCGCATTTTCCGTATAAACTAAAACTGACATATTTATATTGATAAGGTCGTTTACCTGATAAAGTTTTTTTTATTAAATCACCCTTGCTTCAGTATGTAATAATTCAACCAGCTTCGCAGCATCATCTGCAGGGATCAATTTCACCTGGCCGCGCGAGGCGGGTGTTTCATAACTGATAATCTCTGAAAATGTTTTTACCTCAACTGGCTCAATAACAGTTAACGGCTTGGTTCGTGCAGACATAATACCACGCATATTAGGTATTTTAGGCTCTGCAACGCCTTCAGCAGTACCGGCAACGATAGGCAGGGGGATGCTCAATATTTCTTTACCACCTTCAATTTCACGTTCAACAGTTACCTGATTACCGCTTATATCTAATTTTTTTATAATTGAAACCGATGGGATATCTAAAAGCTCACCTATCATTCCGGCAACTTTTGATCCGTTATAGTCAATTGCTTCGCGGCCTGTTAACACCAGGTCAAATTGGTTCGCTTTTATATATTGAGCAACCTGGTAAGCAACAAACCAGGCATCATGAGGCTTGGCATTTATGCGTACGGCATCAGTGGCGCCAATCGCCAGGGCTTTACGGATAGTTGGCTCGGTACTGATTTCGCCAACATTTATAACGGTTACTGTGCCATTACCGCCATCGGTTAACTCAATAGCGCGCGCCAGAGCAATTTCATCATAGGGGTTTAATATAAATTGCACCCCGTTTGTATTAAATTGCGTGTTGTTATCAGTAAAAGTTATTTTTGTCGTTGTATCAGGGACATTACTTATACAAACAAGAATTTTCATTGGGTTATTTGTTTTCGTATCATTAATTATTTTTCATAGGTACTCACGAAGGCTTCACCGTTTTAAAGTGATGAAACGCCTATAAATAATGAGAGAAATAAATTTCTGTCATAAAATAGGTTTGTGCAAATTTAGTTAAAAAAGAGAGAGTTTAAAATGCAGATAAGCAGATTAGAAAAGCTATTGGAATTTATTAAAAATGAACCCGAAGATCCGTTTTTGAAATATGCCCTGGCAACAGAGTATTTACGTATGAATAAAACCGATAAGGCGCTTGAATATTACGAGGACCTTACAACGCATCATCCCAATTATGTTGGCACTTACTATCATTTAGGCAAGCTGTACGAAGCATTGAGCCGCAAAGAAGACGCTATAAAAACCTACGAAACCGGAATGAAAATAACACGGGAACAGCGGGACAACCATGCTTTTTCGGAGTTACAGGCTGTTTATAATGAATTAACCGGTTTGTATGATGATTGATTTTAAGTGTTCCGGATGTTGATAGTTAATGGCAACTCCGTTAATCATACAATATTGAATTCAACTCCTGGTGATTTTTGGCATGGTCAGGCTGTGAACTACGAACTATTATACATTAACTAATGTACAAGCGGAAGCATCTTCTTTTTTTACGGGACGTAATTATTTACACATTTACAGCTTTTGGCGGTCCGCAGGCGCATATTGCTATAATGTTACGTGAGTTTGTAGAAAAACGCCGCTATGTTACAGAAGAAGAGCTGATGGAATTGAACGCGTTATCACAATTATTACCTGGCCCATCCTCAACGCAAACACTTGTGGGTGTTGCCTGGAAAGTAGGAGGGCTGCGCTTAGCGATCATCACTTTTTTAATTTGGGTACTGCCATCCGCTTCCATAATGTGTATTGCAGCAATCAGCTACCAAATGTTTGCTGAAAAGGCAAAATTCACTGAAATGTTGCGGTTTGTACAGCCGATGGCCGTTGGTATTGTAGCTTATGCCACTTATACATTTGCTAACAGATTTTTAAAAACCAGGGTTAGTGCCATGCTGGCAATAGGGTCACTTATTGCCACACTTATTTTGCAAAATGCATATGCATTCCCGCTGCTTGTTATGTTGGGGGGCATTATATCGTCTGCATTGGAAACCCAGCCGCAGGAAAACGAATTACGGGTTAACTTATTTTCAAATGTAAACCCCAAAAAAGTAACTTATTTTATTGGAATATTGTTGCTTTTTGCTGCTTTAGGTGCGGTTGTAAACCAAACGTCACCCTTTAGTTTACCCATACGCCTGTTTGAAAATTTTTACCGTAACGGAATTTTAATATTTGGCGGCGGGCAGGTTTTAGTTCCCCTTATGTATACAGAGTTTGTTGAGGTTAAGCGCTATCTTACAAATTCGGAGTTTCTTTCGGGTTACGCATTACAGCAGGCATTGCCGGGCCCTACTTTTTCTTTTACGTCATTCGTTGGCGGGATCACTATGGGAAATAAGGGCGGAGGAATATTTAGTCAGATAATCGGAAGTGTGGTAGCCGTGATAGGTATAAATTCTCCGGGGCTGATCCTTATACTTTTTATTGTTCCGTTTTGGAATGACCTGAAAAAAATAACCAGGATTAAAAATTCGTTAAGCGGAATCAATGCAGTAGCCGTGGGTTTTATGGCTACTGCATTGATATTATTAACCCGTCCGTTCGGATTAAACTGGATGGCTTATTTAATAATGGCTGCCACTTTTTTGGTTTTAGAATTTACTAAAATAAAAACCCCGTTTGTTATAATTATCGGGATAGTATTAGGATTGATATTTTGATTAAAACGGAACCGTACCGTCATCATTTACATCAGGATCATTCATCTTAGAAGACTTGATGATGATGCTTTCGAAATTTGGTGACGGCGACAAGCCCGAAAATGCATTTGCAGGGGTAAACGAACCGTCCATTCCCTGGTCAATATCTGTGAATTTAACAAATTTGCCTACAAACTTTAATCGTACCCTGCCGGTTTCACCATTACGGTGCTTGGCGATAATCACTTCACCAACACCTTGTGTAGGCAGGTTGTCCTCATCAACTTCCAAACCATAATATTCAGGACGATAAAGGAATAAAACCATGTCGGCATCCTGTTCAATTGAGCCTGATTCACGTAAATCTGATAGCATGGGACGCTTTGAACCACCCGGGCGACTTTCCACCGCACGGCTTAACTGCGAAAGCGCTATTACCGGAACATTCAGTTCTTTCGCTACCGATTTCAATGCCCGTGATATACTGCCTATTTCCTGTTCACGGTTACCTCCGCCTTTCCCTTCTCCTTTTCCCTGCATTAATTGCAAATAATCCACAATGATCAATTGAATGTCATGTTGCGATTTTAAACGGCGGCATTTAGCCCTGAACTCAAAGATATTAAGGGCAGGCGTATCGTCAATAATCAGCGGGGCCTGTTCCAGTCTGCCAATTTTAGCATGTATTTGTTTCCATTCCCATTCTTCCAGGTTACCCTTACGGATCTTTTCCTGTTCAATTTCGGTTTCCCCGGATATTAAACGGTTAACTAACTGAACAGATGACATTTCGAGCGAGAAAACTACTACCGGTTTGTTAAAATCAACTGCCGCATTACGAGCGCAGGTTAACACAAAAGCTGTTTTACCCATTGCTGGGCGGGCAGCTATAATTACCAGGTCGGATTTTTGCCAGCCTGACGTCATCCGGTCAAGGTCAGTAAATCCGGATGCAACGCCTGTTAAACCATCTTTTTTGTCCTTAAGCGCTTCAATTTCCTTCAGCGTTTCGTGCATCAGGTCGTCCATTTTACGCGAGTCGCGGCGCAGGTTATTTTGGGCGATTTCAAAAAGATTCTTTTCAGCCTTATCTAACAGGTCAAGCACATCGGTTGTATCTTCATAGGCGCTTTGTATCACTTCGGTCGAGATTCGTATCAGTTCGCGCTGTATAAACTTCTGGATGATGATCCGTGAGTGAAATTCAATATTTGCTGCTGATGCAACGCGGTTAGTAAGCTCGGTAATGTAATAAGCCCCGCCTATCATTTCCAGTTCACCCTGCTTGCGCAGTTCGGCAGTTACGGTAAGAATATCTACCGGGGACGATTTTTCAAATAACTGCCGGATAGCATGAAATATTTTTTGATGATTGTCCTTATAAAAAACTTCTGGTTTTAAAATGTCGATTACCGATGACAACGCATCTTTTTCGAGCATTAAGGCGCCTAGCACTGCTTCCTCAAGATCAATAGCCTGGGGCGGAAGTTTCCCTAACCCGCTATAAGGGGTTGGGTTGGTGAGCCTGCTTCTACGTTCGTTGGTGTTCTGCTTGTTATATTGGTTATCGTTCTCAGAAATCATAAGGGAACAAAAATATACAAAAGTTAATTGGGATTGTATTTCATTGCTAACAAAGGAGTATTTAACACACGAAACAATGTTTAAATTATCTGTTTTTTTTATATCTGAAAATAAAAAACGATGTTAGGTATTTGTTGAAAACTTTAAATTACTGCTAATAATCAGGAAATTAGTATAATGTTAATAACTTTTGAGTGTTAACAATTTATAAAGAAAACCAAACAGGCACATCAGTTCAATAAGTGCCAAATCAATTAATATAGCTACTTTTGATTTTTTTAAAAATAGTTTAAATGAGTTATAATTCAAGGCCGGCCCGGGAAAGCAATCAAATGGTTTTTGGTATAAGGGCAGTGGTTGAAGCAATCCGTTCGGATAAAGAAATTGAGGCGTTATACATACAAAGAGGTATAGGCGGAAGCCTGTTTAACGAACTAAAAGAGCTGTTAAATGAATACCAATTAACCGCCCAACAGGTACCGGTTGAAAAACTGAATCGCCTTACGCTTAAAAACCACCAGGGAGTGGTCGCATTTATTTCCCCGATCGTTTATCAGAAGATCGAAAATATCATCCCTCAGCTGTTCGAGAATGGCGAAGTGCCTTTGATATTGGTTTTAGATTCCATTACGGATGTACGTAACATGGGTGCTATTGCCCGTACCGCTGAGTGTGCCGGAGTCCATGCAATTGTCATTCCGGCAAAGGGATCTGCACAGATCAACCCCGATGCTATAAAAACATCCGCAGGGGCATTATATAAGATACCGGTTTGCCGGCACGACAATTTTTTACAAACTGTAAAGTTCCTGCAGGAGTCAGGCTTGCAATTGGTATGCTGCACTGAAAAGACCCAAGATGATATTTATACGCCCGACTATACCGCCCCAACTGCTATCATTATGGGTTCGGAAGAGGATGGCGTGCGTAATGAGATCATCAGAATTTCCGATCACCTGGCCAAGATCCCAATGTATGGCGAAATTGAATCTTTGAATGTGTCAGTAGCCACAGGGATTATTCTGTATGAAGCCATAAGGCAGAGAGTAGTGATTAGAGGTTAGCTGTTAGAGAATGGAGATTAGAGAATGGAGATTAGTTATTTAAAATTTCGCTTTTTGACCAACCTCTAATCTCCAGTCTCTAATCACTAAATATATTTCGTTCCAAACTTTTGTTTAACATCGGCCACAACCTTTTTAACGTTTTGTTCCTGGTCGCGGGGGCAAATCAGCAGGGTGTTATTGGCTTCAACCACTATAAAATCATGCAAGCCCTGTAGGATCACTAATTTTTCGCCGGGCACATTTACCATACAGTCGGATGAGTCGTACATGATCACTTTTTCAGAAGGAATCACGGCATTGCCAACGTAATCTTTTTCAGCAAGCTCATAAATTGATGCCCAGGTACCCAGGTCGCTCCATCCAAATTCCGAAGGTAATACATACACGTTATCTGCTTTCTCCATTATTCCATAATCGATAGAGATATTAGTGCATTGCATGTAAGAATTATGCAGGCGGCTTTTTTCGTCAGCAGTATTATAAACAGGTCTTGCTTCGGCAAAAATATCGTACATCTCTGGCAAATGACTGTTAAAGGCTTTAACTATTGCCTTAGCTGACCATACAAAAATACCGGCATTCCATAAAAAATCACCGCTTTGAATAAACGTTTTGGCTATTTCAATGGTTGGCTTTTCAGTGAAAGTTTTTACTTTATGAAAGTCGTTTTTAAGGGTATTGTTGGTGTATTGAATATAGCCATATCCTGTATCTGGTCTTGACGGTTTTATACCCAGGGTGATAAGGCAGTCTTCCTGAGTGGCTACCTGTAATGATTTTTCAATGGTGGTGATAAATGCAGCTTCATCTAATATCAAATGATCGGAAGGGGCTACTACAATAGCGGCATCAGGGTTCAGGTTTTCAATTTTAAATGATCCGTAAGCCACACATGGGGCTGTATTGCGCATTACCGGTTCGGTCAATATCTGGTTATCGGCCATGTCCGGTAATTGTTGTTTTACCAGGCTGGTGTATATTTCATTGGTAACAACATATATGTTCTCTTTGGGACAAATTTTTAAAAACCTGTCATAAGTATTTTGTATAAGTGTTTTTCCGGTACCCAGTATGTCGATAAACTGTTTGGGATGTGAGGTCCTGCTGATGGGCCAAAAACGGCTGCCTATACCTCCAGCCATGATGATGGCGTAGTAATTTTTATTCATGTGTTATTAAACAATTTAATTTGGTATTCCGGGCGCAAAATTGTACAATAATTTGTAATTTAAGTATTAAATAAAATTAAACAAATATCGCCCCGTTTTCCCAGTTGTTTAAATGCGTAAATAAACAAATTGTTTTTAATAGAATAATCATTTTTATATAAAATTTTAAAGTAAATCTGACGTTTATTGAGAAAAATTTGTTACTTTAAACTTTTAATACGTTAAATACAATCAAGATTATATAAATAATGGTAGAAACGAAGAAGTCGCTTTTTGATAACCTCCAGAATTTTTTTGGATTCGATAATTTTAAGGGAGAGCAGGAAGCGATCATAACTAATATACTGGCGGGAAACGATACGTTTGTGATTATGCCTACCGGTGGCGGCAAGTCCATGTGTTATCAATTGCCGGCCCTGATGAGTGAAGGTACAGCAATTGTAATTTCTCCGCTCATCGCTTTAATGAAAAACCAGGTAGACCAGTTAAGGGCTTTTGGCGGATCAGACAGCATTGCGCATTTTTTAAATTCATCATTAACAAAATCAGATATCGGCAGGGTAAAAGAAGACGTACTGGCAGGTAAAACCAAATTACTTTACGTTGCTCCCGAATCACTTACCAAACAGGAGAATATTGATTTTTTGCGTCTCAACCAGGTATCATTTGTTGCCGTTGACGAAGCGCATTGTATATCTGAGTGGGGGCATGACTTTCGCCCGGAATACCGCAAAATAAGGCAGGTGATCAGTAACATTGGTGATAATATTCCAATTATTGCACTAACCGCTACCGCTACGCCCAAAGTTCAGCAGGATATTCAAAAGAACCTGCAAATGAATAATGCTACAATTTACAAATCGTCATTTAACAGGTCGAACCTGTTTTATGAGGTACGCGCCAAACGGAACGTTATTAAAGAGATTGTAAAATTTGTAAAACAAAATCAGGGAAAATCAGGGATAATCTATTGCCTGAGCCGTAAAAAAGTTGAAGAGGTTGCAGAAGCATTAAGTTTGAATGGGGTAAAGGCTTTGCCATACCACGCCGGTTTGGATCCGAAAGTGCGTGCCGATACACAGGATAAGTTTTTGATGGAGGATGTGGATGTCATTGTGGCCACCATTGCCTTTGGTATGGGCATTGATAAACCCGATGTTCGTTATGTAATACACCACGATGTGCCCAAAAGCATGGAGGGTTATTATCAGGAAACCGGGCGCGCAGGCCGTGATGGCGGCGAAGGTGTATGCGTCGCTTTTTATTCGGAAAAAGATATTGATAAACTTCAGAAATTCATGAAGGATAAACCGGTTGCAGAACGCGAAATCGGTACCCAGATATTAAAAGAAGTAATTGATTATGCAGAATCCTCCGTTTGTCGCCGTAAGCAGCTGCTGCATTATTTTGGCGAAAACTTTAATGAGGCCGGCTGTAATAATATGTGTGATAACTGCAGCTCAGCTAAGGAACATTTTGATGGCGAGTTCCATCTGCATAAAGCATTAAGCCTTATAAAGCAAATCGGTGAAAAATTTGACGATCATCACATTATCAGCATCCTGATAGGAGAGGAGAACGCCCAAATAAAGAACTATGAGCACGACCTGCTTGATTATTATGGCTCGGGTAAGGAAGAAGGCCGCAACCTGTGGAATTCTTTATTACGCCAGGCGCTTTTAAATAATTTCCTCGCAAAAGATATTGATCAGTACGGATTATTGCATTTAACTAAAACCGGTAATGCGTTTATTGAAAATCCGTACAGTATTCGTTTTATAGTAAACAGGCCAATTGAGGCAGCAGACGACGATGATTCGGAAGACGGTCCAAAACAGGGCGGTGGGGCTTTAGATACTGAGCTGCTTCAAATGTTGAAGGATCTGCGTAAAAAACTGGCCAAGCAAAAAGGACTGCCCCCGTTTGTAATATTCCAGGATCCTTCGCTGGAGGAAATGTGTACCCATTACCCGATCACTACCGACGAACTGAAACAAATTTCGGGTGTGGGAGCAGGGAAGGCCCTTAAATTTGGCAAACCTTTTACCGATCTGATCCAGAAATATGTTGAGGACAATGATATTGACCGCCCTATTGATATGGTTATTAAAAGTGCCGCTAATAAATCGGCTCTTAAAGTTTTTATCATTCAAAATATCGACCGCCATTTAAACCTGGATGATATTGCTGCTTCAAAAGGCCTTTCGTACGAAGAAATACTGAAGGAAGTGGAAACTATTGTTAATTCGGGCACTAAGCTTAATCTTAACTATTACATTGACGAAGTTATTGATGAGGACAAACAGGAAGAGGTATTTGATTATTTCCGTACTGCCGAAGCAGACTCTATTGATGACGCGCTGGCCGAATTAGGCAACGAAGATTATACCCGTGAAGAGGTGCAGTTAATGCGGATAAAATTTTTGTCAGAACTAGGGAATTAAAAGACTCAAAGCTGAAAGTAAAAGCCAAAAGCTATATCAGCTTTTGGCTTTTTTATGGTGCGCCCGGCACGGGCGCAAACGCTGGATGCAAATCCCGAACGCGCCTTGAATGTGGGAAGCGTTAACCAAGGCAAGGGTGTCCACCGTAAGGTGGAAATCTGAAGGAAGCCGGCAGTAAATCTCCGGACTGACGAACAAGAAGCAGATCAGGCAGTTTCATCGGGTGAATTTGCATGACAAAACGACGCCCAAAACTATCTGAGACATGAGGCAACTTACTCCTTCCGGATGATACTATTGCTCACCACAATTTCGTTTAACAAACCGGCAGAGTTTTTTGTATAACCTTTGTATTGATTCGCATTAGAAGCCGACATTTTTACGATATCAGAATTAGTTTGATTAAGCTGTTTTATCAGGCTATTGATCTTGGTTAAATATGAATTAAATATTTTTACCTTATTGTTATAACCCTCTATCTGGTTATTTTTAGCCACGGCACTTGCCTGTTTAGAAGTATCCGGCGTTACTGAAATATAAGGTTGCAGGTTACTTACGGTGGTTAATACCGGCGTTAATGATGAGGTTGTATCTTTTTCGTTTAATTTAACAAGGTTTAATTTTGCAGGATCAGGATTGTAATCAACTAAACCTGAATATTCGCCCAAAATAGCAGATACTAATAGATGCTGAGTGTGATAAGCGTCGTCTATCAATCTTCTTTTTATAGAATTATTGAAGCCGTTAAATAGTAAGGATGTGAAATCATATGCTTTTGTTCTTAACACCGCATTTTGAACCGAATAGTAATTACTCAAAGTTTTTGTTTTAGTGTAAAGCATTCCCAAATTAGTACTTAACAGTTGAAAACCCGGATTTCCGCTGCTCATCAAGGAAACATCTGCCTCGTTACCAAAAGTATAAAACTGCTTTCCATAAATTTCAAGATCATCAATACGTTCATATGACGAAAGAAAATAAAGCCTGAAACGACTATATTCCGTATTGGGATCGTCTATCTGATCATAACAATTTTGAAGAAAGTCCTGTATTGCCTTGTCATTTAGTATTTGGTAAATGTTTGCATTAGCGGTGGGCTTCCATCTCAACAGCGATAATTTGCCTTTAAATTCCAGCTCTTCCGCATTGTTTACCCGTAAAGAATCAAATAGTTTAGCAATAAATGAAACCTGTACTCCCGCCTGTAGTGCATGATTATTGTTAACCATTGCGTATAAACTATCCTGAATAGTAAAGTAGTTTTCATTATTATTCCAATAGGAGGGTTCCAGCGGTGGCACCAACAGGCGATTTGTTTTGGTATCCACAAATAGGAAGGTACCCAAAGGATAAATGTTTTGAAAATTATTTTCAAGCATTGATAAACTGGTCATCGAGGTTGAATCCATCTTTAATAAAAAATTCAACACTTTATTATGTTCCAGTTGCAGACTCAGGCCCTCGAGCGATTCAAAACTGGTGTTTGCCTTTTCGGGAATAATAATAGGAATATAATAGACTTCGTTTTTTTGTTTGATTAAGGTCGCAAAATCTCTTCTTACAATTGCAGATGTTTCATCCTCGGCGTTTTGACCATAAAACGATACCGTATCATTTTTACTAAGCGAAACCTCTTTTATTTTTTCATCGCCCGGCGCAAGTTTTGCCAATGTTCGTACCTTGAAAGTACCCGATTTTTTGCTGATCTTATAAAATACGGTCACCACATTTTTTGTGGTATTTTTAAGCTTGAATTTAAAACTTTCGGCTTTAACCAGAGAAGCGGAGCAACTCAAAAATAACACAAGCCCAATGTGAACTTTTGTTTTTTTGATGGCCGATTGTAATTTAAATGTTGAAGATATTGATACTTCCGATTTGGGTGAGAGAAAAGAAGAAAGCATAGATGTAGATTTATTTTACCGGTTATGAATTGAAACATCCTAACCAGTGTTAAATAACTTAACATTTTAGAAGTTATTATATTAAAACACTATTCTGATAACTTTAGTGTGTAACTTTTTCGTGGGGAAATCAAGCTATTTCTTATTCACTCTTTTGGATGATGCGGTATTTACCACTCTTCATTAATTTTTGCTGTTCGGCAGAAAATGGTTCGCGGCCGCCAAAATCCTGTACCCAATAAGTGTTGTAATAAGCCACGCCAACTTCTTTAAAGCCAGGGTTCATCAGGTTTTTACAATGGCCTTCACTTTTAAACCAGCCTTTCATCACTTCAGCAATGCTTTGCTGTCCTTGTGCTATGTTTTCACCAATCGTAAAGCTTTTATAGCCCTTAAAGGTATAACCAGCCAGGGCGATGCGATCTTCAGAACCCCTGCCATCTTTACTGGTATGGCTGAAATAGTTTTTATCAGACATATCCTTTGCATGGCCAATGGCAGCTTGCTCCAGCTGATCATTCCATATAAGCGGGGCTGCGGGCGGCATATAGGTAGTGCCGCAAGTACAGCCCCTTTGCCGCGTACGGTTAATGTTTTCTAAAAACTCACGCTTAAATTCTTTGCCGCTGTTTATAGACTGGCTATAAGTATTGAGACTGAAGATTAAGACTATAATGGAGAATAATCCCGTTAATATTATTTTCATATCTGTATGACAACTAAAGGCTGTGATAGTTTAGTATGGGCTGGTTATTGAAGAAATTAATGTTTTTTCCTTCTGATCCCGGAGCGCCAGATGCTGCCTCTTTTGCGTTTATTGACAATGAATACAGCAATTATAATGAGGATAATAACGAACAATAAAATTATAATGAGGTCATTTTTTTGGAAGAGTTGTTTTTGTAAGGCCTGTGCATATTTAAGGTATATAATTTTTTTTTATTCTGTAAGGAGTCTAACCTTTTCTTTTGAGATTGGGCTTGCAGGTTAATTGTTATTAATCTCGCCTCTTCCCCTTTGCGAATACCTTCTTCTATGGAGTCTCTTTTCTTTAAAATCAGTGCTTCTTTGGGATAATCTTTGAGTCGGCTATAAAACATTGCATAATTTTGCAATACATCCAGCTCTGTTTTGGTATTATGATCTGTTATTGAAAGCTGTAAGGCTTCATTCAGGTCTTTTATAGCCAGATTATAGTCCTTTATATCGCTTTTAATGGCAGCTAATGTAAGCAATGACGAAATGATATCAGGTACATCATTTTTGGCACGGGCGAGCGTATTTGCCTGCAGTATAAACCATTTTGCCTGGCTATACTTTTTTTGAGCATAATAAACCTTTGCCAGGGTCTCGAAGCAAATGCGTAAACCGGTGGTATCATTGAACAACGAATATTGATGCAAAGCCATCATCGTATTGTTCAAAACCTTATTTTGAAAACTATACCTGGTAATTTTATTATTTATGGTGTCAGCTATTAAATACCTCGATGCTATTTCTGTATAGATCTGCCCTTTTAACCACTCATTTGCGGGAAGGATTAACTGATGTTTCAGACTATCCAGGCTCATCCCCTTTATTTGCTGTTTTATACTATCGGAACGAAATCTGTAGGTGGCAAATTTTAAGCTATCCTGACGCTTTAATACTATTGCTTGTTTAAGGCTATCCGTTTTATGTATTTTAAGCTGTTCATTTAAATTACCTGCCAAACGCGGAACTGCCCACAGGCTTACACTATCTGCATGTTTTACAAGAGATGATAAATTTACGTTGTAAGTATGGTGTGGTTCTGCCTTTGAATCCAGGCTATCTTTATGGAATGGAGCTGATAAATTTAAACTATCCGGATGGCTCGCAGACGATAATAATTTGGCAGTATCGGTAGGGTAGCCTAAGGCTGCTAAATTTAAGCAGGTAAACAAGGAAAGTAGTAACGTATATGCAAACTTCATAACAATTCAGCAGAGGCTTTTAAATGGTTTACCGTACTCAAATAATGTGCCTTTGTCTTTGTCTCAAGTCTTGTTCATAAATATAATGAGCGCTATTAGCTGTATAACCCTCATTAAGGGTGTTTTTGCTGTTAAATTGGAAGGTAAAAAATATAAATTTATTTTATTGATCTTTTTTAAAATTTGAAAACTGCCAGCTAATTAGTACATTTTTTCCACTAAATGGGATAATGGGTTGAACTTAACGAATGTTTTTTTCGTATTTACCAACCAACGACCTGAAGCTTTTTAGGCGGGAAATTGTGAAATTGAAAATGACAATGCCAATGATCGCGCACACAATCCCTGCCAATACATCTATAATATAATGATGGCTTGCATAAACCGCCGTACACCAGATGCCAAGCATTACTATCCCGAAGAATATATTGATAAAGCCCAACCGGTTCTTTAAGCCATAAAAAAGAACAATTACCGGATAGGAAGAATGGAGAGAAGGCATAGCGGCAAAAACATTTGAACCTTTTGCGTAGATAGATTTAAATATAGGGGCATGGAAGTAATTGTCGAATTTTACAAGCCCTGCTGTGTTACCGGGCGTTGCTGCATGAAATACAAACCCATGATATTGCACATACCATGGCGGGGCAGCCGGGTACAAATAGTAAATAATAAACCCAATAATATTAACCAAAACAAAGGTTAACGAAAAATAAAGGAATTGTTTTCTGTTCCAAAAAAATAGGAAGGCGGCAAATACCAATGGTACAGGGATCCAGCACAAATAAAAAATTCCGGCGGTGACATCCAGAAAAGTGTTTCCGTTTACACGCCAGTATTCATTGGGTGTTAAAAGCTTTCCATGAAAATTAATACCAAAAAGTTGTTTTTCCAGATTATACAGGTCGGCAATGTGTACCGTATTATAGTTGTAATTCGGAAAAGCCTTCATATAATCGAAGATGATCCAGTAAACTATAAAAATGGAGAAACCTAAAATAAATTTCCGCGTAATTGCAGAAAGGAAAAACATTGAACTAAAAAGAGCAATCAGCACAAGCTGATCGGTTTTAAAACCGACCAATATCCACGAAAGCAGCAGGTAAAATAATGAAATTGCAATTATAATACTTATTGATCGCAAAGAGAGCTTTGCACCATTGGTGGTGGCATTGCCCATCATGTTATTTTTTTATAAAATCAGACCGGAATATCTTATCCCAGAGAGGAGAACTTACACCATATCCTTTACCGGGGTCCTGGTAATGATGCAACATATGATGTTGTTTTATTTTTTTCCAGATATTGCCTTTAAAATTAAAATGATGTATCGCATAGTGCGATATATCATATATTAAATAACCTAATATAAAGCCGGGAAAAAAGCCAAATACATAATTTGCAGGTAAAATAGCATTAAATAAAAAGTAAAAGCCTGCGGCAAGGGGAATACTTACTGATGGAGGCAATACAAGCCGTTTTGCATCACTTGGGTAATCATGATGAACTCCATGAAAGATAAAATGAAGCCGCATCGCCCAGGGCTTGTCCGGTGGCATATAGTGAAATACAAACCGGTGCATTATATACTCAACAAATGTCCATACAAAAAGACCTAAAAAGAACAATTCAATAAATGTAACTATCCCGATGGGTATTTGAAATAAAGCTTTGTAGGCGCAAAAAATGATTACCGGAACAAATATAAATAGGGGTACAGTAAAGTGAACCTTTGATAAATTTTCAAAAAGGTCGCTCTTAAACATTCTCACAGATTCCTGTGAATTAGAAACGTAATTTTTTTTCATGGCCTTTCAGGGTTTAAAATATGTTATAATTTCTCTGCCTGTAAATATTTTATCCCATCTGAACAAAAACTTCAAAAGGAATTATCAATTTTAATAAAGATTTAATGAACGGTAAACTTTTTCTGCAAATTGTTACGAATATATGATATTCTAAAGCATTTATTCCTAATAAGTATCCCCCTTGGTTTAAACACCAGCATCTTACTGCTCTAATAATACTCTTTTAGCATTCATCAATCTTTTAAATGCTGTAATATTTGTTAATACTGCTAATACCGCAATAGGGATCGTAAAGATAGACATGGTTTCAAAAACATGGAATTTTATCCCGGGGACGTAAAGTTTATAATCACCGCCAATATAAATGGAAGCTATACCGCATAAAACAGCGCATAAGCCAATAGTCACAACCCGTTCAGGTCGTTGCATTAATCCGCCTTTAAGTTCTATCCCAAGGCCTTCTGCTCGGGCCCTCACGTAACTTACCATCATTGAACCTATCAAAGCTATAAATGCAGCTATCGAACTTAAAAAATAATGATGGCCAACAAGGTAATAACAGATCCCCAAAAACATAATCAGTTCACTATAACGGTCCAGTACAGAATCATAAAGAGCGCCAAATGTTGATTTCATGTTCCCAAGCCTCGCTACCTGCCCGTCGAGCATGTCAAATAACCCGGCAAATAAAATTAAACCTCCCGCCCAGCCTACATAACTCAGGTCGCCGCGGTTACCTTCTTCAGCTCCTAAAATAAATATAACTGCTACGCCAATGTTTAAAGCAAAACCTATAGTAGTAACGGCATTGGGAGTAAGGCCTAACTTTATAAAAACTCTTACAATAGGGTCAATAAGCTTATATATACCTAATTGAAGACTTGTCCTTACCGAGGTTTGTTGTTCCATTTATTGCGCCTGCTTTAAAAATTGATTTGAACCAATGTACGAATCCCCCATTTAGCAACATCTGGATGGTCTAAATAAGTGAAGCGCCTTACCAGGTCAACGCGTACAAATTTAAAAATATTTTCAATGCCAACACTACCTTCAACATAAGGAGTTTTTCCTAATGCATAAGTTATGGGCTCGCCCGTACTGGTTACCGGAAACTGGTACAATGAAGGGTGCAGCGAGGGGTTATTTTCGTCACCCAATCCACCGTAAATAGCTTTAACAGAAGCAATTTCCCTCCATTTTAGTTTTTTTAATAATGGGATTTTATTAAAGAAAAAACCGTTAAAATGCTGATCTACATTAATACTTGCGTACTTGTCACTAACAAACTCTAAAAAGTTCATTAAGTTATAAGAGTAAATGCCGTATGCATATGTTTGGTTTGCGCGGAATATAGTTAGCAAAGGGTAGGGCACTTGTCCAAATATTTTACCGCCTTCTAAGGTTACATCTGCAAAACCTAACTGAGATAAATATACACGCTTATCAATACGGGCATGAAGCTTTTGGTAACTATATTCACCACCAAAAATATCTTTTATACCCGCTGTATAATCCATAGAAAGAATGGGGTTTTTACTTGGTATAGGCACGCGGTATATTTTACCCTGGTAAAATTGTTCATTAGGTGCATATCTTACACCTACGGTAAATTCAGTTGTGGTAAGACCGTTTATACTTTGTGTATTGTTATTATTATCAAGAGTTAAAAAGTACAAAGAACCGGCGGGAGATTGTGTTAGTCTGTTTATACCAATGTTGTAGGATAAATGATTTTCATATTCGTGTACATAATCCAGCCGGTAAGTATTATCATACAGGTATTTATCGTTATTGCCGCGCTTAAAAGAAAGTAAAAAGTTATCCTCTTCAACAAATTGCAAATTTAGTCCTGGTATTTTTGTGTCATTCTGTACACTTGCCCTTATATAGTTCTGGGGGAACATATAAATGGATTTGTCATTAAGGGAATAAGTGGCACTCAAAAAATATTTAAAACGCTGATCTTTAAATCCGTACGCACCATAGGTTTCAAAATAATAACGTTTGCTCAATTCGGTGGTCGTTCGGCCGCCAAGTCTGAGTTTAAAGCCTTCAACCGGGTTAAAACTGTAAAATGCATTTGCCGGCCCAACTTCAAACCATCCAAAGCCTTTATATCCCGCAAATAACAGCGTTGCAATATCAAGTGTACGCCTGAACGACGGCATATTTCTGAGGCTGTCTACATTTTTATAAACCTTTGATTCTGCAACGCTCAGCGTATCCAGCCGGTTTTGCGCCCAAAACTGATTGCTTCTGTGTTTGGCCTCGTCGGATACGACATACTCCGTATTGCGGTAAGTTGTATCCGGGCGTGGTTGGTTAATAATATAATTTTTATAGGTAATTGATCGTATGCCGAATAAGCCGCCTTTGTTGCTTTTTGTTAAACCAAAGTCAGCAACCGTTGTGCTTTTACTTAAGTGATAGCGGCCGTCAGGATTTTGTTCAAATTCCAGGTTAACGCTCATTCCGTTTACGAAATTGAGGTTTATATTTTTGCTTATTGTCAGATCAGCCTTTTGAACCGCATAGTTGCCATCAAGGGTAACGTATAGTTTGCCTTCAAAGAGCATGTCGGTTGTGTTTCTGGGAGTAAAGCTTAACTCAACAACTTTAATATTATTAACTATTACCGTGTCAGTTATAAAATATTTATAAAATATGGGTGCTGAATTAGCTATTGGGCTTAAAAAATTATTAGTCATCAGGAAGATATCATTAGCATAAATATCCACCTTATAGTACATGTGCTTAAAGTATTGACTTAAACCCTGGCTGTCAACAGATCCGCCAAAGTTTACGTTCTTTTCACCCAATGTCACCGTTTTTTCTTTTTCGGGATTTTTCCGGTAATAATACTGGGAAAGCTTTTCGTCCAGAAAAACAGGTAGCAATGATTTGCCGGGAATACTGGTACTGTCGCGGTTATCTAATACAAATTTATATTTGCGAAAAAACTTTTTATCCGACAATGTGCTGGAAACATTGCTCAACGAAAATTGCATTTTATCATATTCCCGGTATTCCACATAGGTATAACTTTCGGGGCGGTTCTTCTCCCTGTTTTCAATTACTTTACGGATAAGTTCAACAGCAGGATTATCTTTATTACGATATTTTGGCTTTTTACCCGACTTGATTTCAACCTCGTTGAGTTGTTGTGCCGCGGCAGGTGTTAATTTTATATTTAGGATTTGTTCTTTACCGGGAGATATGTTTAAATAAGCATCTTTATAACCTAAAAATGAAGCTTTTATCTGGCTGAAAGGTTTAACTGAACTGATTGTGTATTTTCCCTGATTATCTGTTGTCACTCCAATGGTGCTGCCCGGGAAGGAAATGGTAACAAAAGACATTACCTGGTTATTGTGTGAATCAGTAACCACACCACTAACTATAGTATTTTGTGCAAATAATAACGAGGTAAAAAATAAAAAAATCGTTAAAAAAAATAACTTCTTACGGTGGTATTTAATATTCATTAAACTTTGCAATTAGCAAATACTACTTTCCTGAAGTACGTAACTATACTTTGTTAAATCTGCAATTATTACCATTATTTTCAATAATTATATAAACACTACAATGATTGCGTATTGCAGAACATACTGCATGCCCAACTTATTCTTTCCTTTACTCACACAGCCTCCCAAAGCAAAGATCATAGACTTAAATATACATCCGGGGTTTAATGCAACGAAGCCCAAAGATAAAAAAAAACCTATAGACTACTGTGGTCAAAAAGTCAAATGATTTTATGTGTAAATTAAAAGTGCCTAAAATAATTTAAACCATACAACCGTATTTACAAGGATATTGGTATAAATACCTGCCAATACATCATCGGCCATAATTCCCCAGCCACCAGGAAGAGATTCCATTTTCCGAATAAACATAGGCTTTGCAATGTCAAAAAAACGAAATAAAATAAGCGCAAATACTAAATATTTAACGCTCACCGGTACAAATAACAAGCTGATGGCCATCCCGGAAACTTCATCAATCACAACACGTGAGGGATCTTTACCCCATAATTTTTCCACTACCCCTGACGACCAAATTCCTATAACGGTTATGGCAGCAGTAATAATAATAGAAAGCAAAAGTGGGGGATAGCCGCCTACCCATGCTGCATACCAGCACATACAACAAGCTATAGCAGCAATTGTACCCGCGCCTTTGCCAATATAACCTATACCAAAACTGGTGGAAAAAAGCTTATGAAATAGCATTTTATGATGATAAGTAAGTAGTTAATGCCTGAATTAGCATTAACTACTCATTACTGCTACAGAACGTCAACCAGTTCCTGATAGTAATCTAAGCCCAGATGCGTGATCAGGTCTTCGCCCATTAAATGCCGTAAAGTATTTTGTAGTTTTATTAATTGTTTAAATATGTCATTTTCAGGTTGTAAACCTTCGGCAGTTTGTGGTGATTTTAAGTAGAAGGACAACCACTCCTGTATGCCGCTCATATTGGCTCTTTTTGCAAGGTCACTGAATAAGGCGAGGTCTAATGCGATAGGTGCTGCTAAAATAGAATCACGGCAGAGGAAATTGATCTTGATCTGCATTTTATAGCCTAACCAGCCAAAAATGTCAATATTATCCCAGCTCTCCTTGTTATCGCCATGTGGCGGATAGTAGTCAATCCGGATCTTGTGGTAAAGATCTCCATAAAGCTCAGGATTGGCTTCGGGACGTAATATATCTTCTAATACGCCAAGTTTCGAAACTTCCTTTGTTTTAAAGTTATCAGGGTCATCCAATACTAAGCCATCGCGATTGCCTAAAATATTTGTCGAGAACCAGCCTCTAACACCAAGCGAGCGCGCAGCTAATCCAGGTGCCAAAATAGTTTTCATTAAAGTTTGACCGGTTTTGAAATCTTTACCTGCAATGGGTGTTTCAGTTAATTTAGCCAGCTCAATCATGGCTGGTATATCAACAGTTAAATTGGGAGCCCCGTTTGCAAATGGAATACCTAATTTTAGCGCCGAGTAAGCGTATATCATACTTGGAGAGATGCGTTTATCATCAGCAAGCAGTGCCTGTTCAAATTTCGCCAGGCTCTGGTGAATTTCGGATGCTTCGTAATATATTTCAGTTGATCCGCACCATATCAATACGATTCTGTCGCAGCCATTTTTTTCTTTAAAGGTGGTAATGTCATTCATCACTTCCTGCGCCATCTCATATCTCGTCCCGGTTTTAACGTTAGTGGCTATCAGGTTTTTAGCGTAATTGTGATCAAAAGCCGCTTTCATCGGTACAACTACCTCAAGCTCAGCTTTTACTTTATTTAGCAGGTCGGCTTCAAGCACTTTAGCTTTCATGGCTGCCTCATAAACGTTATCAGAATAAACATCCCATCCTCCAAAAACTATGTCGTTTAAATCAGCAAGCGGAACAAAGTCTTTAACTTTAGGGAAACGGTTCTCCGTTCTTTTTCCTAACCGGATATTTCCCATTTGAGTAAGTGAACCTATTGGTTGCGAAATGCCTTTTTTAATGGCTTCGACCCCAGCAATCATGGTGGTAGCTACTGCTCCCAACCCCGGAATTAAAATACCGAGTTTACCATCGGCAGGTCTGATATTAGTCTTCATTCTTTAAATTTATAACGTTATATATTATTATAGCTAAAGCCATTTATTTAATTTGTACCATTGCAGCGTCTCTGTAACACCCGCCCGTAAGTTGTATTCGGGATGAAATCCAAGGTCAGCCTTTGCCTTTTCAATATCACAAGCCCAATTTACTGCCGTCAATTCTTTTAATTTTTCGACATTCAAAGTTGAAGCTTTATTTTTCAAAGAAGCATATTTTTCAGAGACAGTAGCTATTAATTTTACAAAGTTTACAGGCAGATGAAATTTATAGGGTTTTATATTTAAAGCATCCCTGGTAATATTTCCAAGTTCATACCGGTCATAAATCGCTCCGTCACTCAGGTTGTAAGCTTTTTGATCGCCTGCATAAAGGGCTTTTATAGCTGCCTTTGCAAGGTCTGTAACATAAATAAAACTAAACTTTTGTGCTTCTTTTCCAATGTAAGGCTCTATGCCCTTTACTAATTGTTTAAAGAAAATAAATATGTCTTTGTCCCGTGGGCCATATACGCCTGTTGGCCTTAAAATGCAATAGTTTAATGGTTTAATTGCTTTTAAGTGCTCTTCGGCATGCAGCTTACTTTTTCCATAAGCCGTAATAGGGTTTGGCATTGTTTGCTCGGTTATAATCCCGTTTAATGAATTTAACGGGCCTATTGCTGCCAGGCTGCTTATTAGCACAAACTTTTTTAATTTGTTTTGACTTTCAACAGCTGCAGAGGCTAGATTTTTGGCGTAACCCGCATTTATATGGTCGTACTCACTTGCTGAACGGGCTTTGGTTATGCCGGCGGCATGGATAATATAGTCGTATTTATATTCGTCAAGTTCTTTTTTCAGAGCCATTACATTGGTAAAGTCCGGATAGGTATAGTTGATATTCAATCCTTTTAAATGGTCTATTTTACTGCTTTTTCTTATTGCTGCGTATACTTCCAGGTTATTATTCAGTGCCTCAATAATAAGATGATACCCTACAAATCCACTTGCGCCGGTTATTAAAACCCGCTCTTTCATATCTTTTTCTCGTATATCCTGTACTTTTTGTAAGGGTCTCCTTTTATTGCTGCAATAGCCTCGTTGATGAGAAAGTTATTTTCCAATGTCCAGCCGGCTTCGGCATGCTGCAGGCCTTTTCGCTTATATTCTTTTATAATTGTCCCATACAAACAAGCCTCGATGCCCATTTTACGATAGCCATCAATAACTCCCAATGCATAAATGCGCAGACTTTTTACTTTGTTTTTATTAAGAAGAATTTTAAAAATACCTGTTGGCAATAGCCGCCCGCGCTTAACTTTTTGTAAAACTTCGTTAAAGTTAGGCAGTGCAAGACCAAAAGCAACAATTTTCCCGTCCTGTTCCGCAACTAATGCAAAATCAGGATCGAGTATCAGTTTAAGGTCTTTCGCCAGGTAATCAAATTCTTCGTCTGTTAAGGGCACAAATCCCGTATTTTGGTCCCAGGCTGAGTTATAAACTTCCCTGAGCTTTGCAGTTTCTTCCTTAAAATTCTTTAAATTAATTTTCCTTATAACGATATTATTTCTTTTCAAACGTTCCTGCAATGCATTTAATAACCTTACAGATTTGTCATCATAGCTACTGCCAACCCAATGCCAGGCTATAAGGTCAACCTGTTTTACAAAGCCGGCTTTTTCAATCAAACCGGCGTAATAAGGATAATTATACGTTTGCAATAAGAATGGCGGACTGTCAAAACCTTCAATCAATAAACCACAGGCCTCATTGGTCGAAAAATTAACCGGGCCAATAATGTTTTGATCTACTCCTTTATCTTTTAGCCACTGAGCTGCGGTATTAAAAAGAAGATCTGCTGTTTCCTGATCATCTATGCAATCAAAAAAACCAAAAAAACCGTCATTCCTGTTATTATAGGTGTTGTGATTATTGTTTAATATTGCAGCTATACGCCCCGTGATTTTATCGCCATCATAAGCCAAAAATGTTTGTAATGAGGAGTGCTTATGAAAAGGGTGGGTGGTTAACAGATCCTTTTGTGCTATAAATAATTCCGGAACATAGTTGGGATCATTCTTATAAAGGTCGTGCGGAAAATCAATAAATGCAGTAAGTTCCCTTTTAGAATTAACCGGTACTATTTTTTTCATTTAAATGATTAAAGATTGGCAAAAGCATTTAACCCAATAAACTAAATTTATTGGGTTAATACAATGTATGATATTTATTAAGTTTCAGCTTAATTGCAGGCGAAAACCGGTTTATATTTTTTCTTTTACAGATGTTACACCAACTTCTTTAAACGCTTTTGAAATTTTTTCAACGGCTTCATCAATCTGATCGAAAGTATGAGTAGCCATTAATGAAAAACGCAGCAGCGAGGAATCAGAAGGAACTGCAGGTGAAACCACAGGGTTAACAAATATTCCTTCATTTTGAAGATACCTGGTAACCAGGAAAGTTTTGTGATTATCCCGAACATATATAGGCAGGATAGGGCTTTCAGTAGGGCCCAGGTCGAAACCTTCTTCCAGCAGCAGCTTCATTGCATAACGGGTATTGTCCCAAAGCTTTGCAATACGCTCAGGTTCTGCTTCAATAATATCGAGTGCGGCAATTACACTTGCTACCGAGCCAGGCGTCATACTTGCACTAAACATTAATGCGCGTGCACGGTGCTTCAGGTAATCAATAGTTTCAGCATCGCTTGCTATAAATCCGCCCAGTGAAGCCAATGATTTGCTGAAAGTACCCATTATCAGGTCAACATCATCGGTAAGGTTAAAGTGCGATGCAGTACCGGCGCCCTTATACCCGATTACACCAAGGCTATGTGCATCATCAACCATGATATTAGCTCCATACTGATCGGCTATCTGAACAATTTCGGGAAGCTTAACAATATCACCTTCCATACTGAATATACCATCAACCGCTATTAATTTAACAGCCTCTTCCGGCAAGATGCTCAGCTTACGCTGAAGATCTTCCATATCATTATGGGCATATTTTATAACTTTTGAAAAAGAAAGGCGGCTTCCGTCAATAAGTGAAGCGTGATCGTATTCATCTAATATCAAATAATCATTACGACCTGTAATACTTGATAAAACACCCAGGTTAACCTGGAAACCGGTGCTGAATAAAACTGCGGCTTCCTTTCCTACGTATTTTGCAAGCCTGTTTTCTAATTCAATATGTATATCAAGTGTTCCATTTAAAAATCTCGATCCTGCACATCCTGTCCCGTATTTATCAATTGCTTTTTTTGAAGCCTCTTTTATCTTGGGATGACTTGTTAACCCCAGGTAAGAGTTAGAACCAAACATTAATACACGCTTGTTATCAATAATAACTTCAGTATCCTGTCCAGACTCGATAGGTCTGAAATAAGGATATAAACCCGACTCCCGGATAATATTCGCATCCTGGAATTGGGCGATTTTCTCTTGTAATTTTTTAACCATGTATTAACCCAGCTTAAATTTTTTGTAAAAATACCATGAAATAGGTTATATCCCGTTATTTAGTGCGTAATTTTTTTAAACTACTTAAAAGCGAACATGCTCCCATCCGGCAAATTAATTAAAATTTTTATTTATTTAGCGACACATTTTTTCATTTTTTTACAAATTGCCTGAAATGCAGCGCAATTTGTGTTTTTTTTGACACAGTTGCGTAAAAAATTTGTTGCTTATAATTAGAAGACCGAATTATAAACATATTCGTCTTCCAATAAAAAATAATAAATTTAGCGTAATTGCTAATATTATTTAAAATAGTGTATTTCTGCAATACCTTATGAAAAAAACATTCTACCTATTAACACTCTGCTTATCAATAATTATACCTCATTTTCTTTTTGCACAGGAAAAAAATGATACTACTGTAACTTTAAAGCAGTGTGTAGACTTCGCTTTGCGGAATCAGCCGGCTGTAAAACAGGCTTCAATTGATCAGGAAATAAATGAAAAGAATATCCGTATAGGGCTTTCAGCCTGGCTGCCGCAGGTCAGCTCTTCAGATGTTTATGATCATTATTTAAAGGGTAGTCCTGTTTTCGCCCCTGCAACTACAAGCGGAACTATTCGTGAATATTCTACTTTAGGATTGCAGGCCAGCCAGGTTATTTATAATAATGATGTACTGGAAGCAGCAAGGGCAGCTAAATATTCACGCCTTTATTATAAGCAGAATACCTTAAGCAGCCAGATAAATGTAGTAGCAGATGTAAGTAAGGCTTTTTTTGATGTACTGCTGTCTGAAAAGCAACTTGACATTTTAAATGAAGACATTGTAAGGCTGCAAAGAAGTTTAAAAGACGCATATAACAGGTACCAGGCCGGTGTTGCAGATAAAACAGATTATAAACAGGCCACTATATCATTAAATAATTCAATAGCCACACGCAAACAAACCGCCGAAGCTATTAACAGTAAACTAGCGTATCTTAAACAAATTATGGGTATATCGAGCGATCACCATTTAACGCTTGCATATGATTCTACCCGTTATGAGCAGGAAGCTTATATTGATACCAATCAAAAGTTAGATGTTAATAACCGTATTGAATATCGTTTGTTACAAACGCAAAAAAACCTGGATAATATAAATGTAAACTATTACAGGTGGGGTTTTTTGCCTTCACTTTCTGCGGTTGGAAGCTATAATAATTATTACTTAAGCGGCAGCTTGTCTAATCTTTACAGCAAGGCTTATCCTAATGCTTATGTAGGATTGTCATTAGACCTGCCAATTTTTACCGGTACCAAACGTTTGCAAAATTTAAGCAAGGCAAGGTTACAGGTAGACAGATCTGATCTTGATATTGTTAACTCGGCAAATACCATTAATACCGAGTATGTACAGGCTATGGCGGGCTATAAAAGCAACTATACCAACTGGCAGCTTTTAAAACAAAATGTTGACCTGGCCAAAGATGTTTATAAAGTAGTGAGCCTTCAATACAGGGAAGGGATTAAAACCTACCTGGATGTTATTGTATCGCAATCAGATTTGCGTACAGCCGAATTAAACTACTATAATTCCTTATTCCAGTTATTATCCAGTAAAATCGACCTGGAAAAATCACTCGGTACCCTAAACGTACAATAATTGCAAATTACTCAGATGAAAAATAGAAATATACTTTTGCTTGGAACACTTGTTATGTTAGTTTGGACTTCGTGCCATAAACAAACTAAACAAAGCACCGCACTCCCTCCAACTCCTGTTAATGTCATAGCAGCTAAAAAAGCCGAGGCTATATATTACGACCAGTACCAGGGAACAGTAGTTGCCCTAAACTCAGTTGAATTACGCAGCGAAGTAGCGGGCTTTATTACGGGTATATTTTTTAAAGAAGGGGAAGTAGTTCCAAAAGGTAAAGAATTATACGAAATAGACCGCCGCAAATACATAGCTGCCTATCAGCAGGCTGAGGCAAATTTGCAAAGTGCTGATGCTAATCTTATTAAAGCACAAAAAGATATAGACCGTTATACCATGTTGCTTAAAAATGACGCGGTGGCACGCCAAACGGTAGATCAGGCACAAGCGGCTTATGAAACCAGTAAAAGCCAGGTGGCTGTTGCAAAAGCGGGGGTACTATCGGCAAAAACAGATCTTTCCTACTCAATTATCGCTGCTCCGTTTACCGGTCGTATCGGTATTTCTCAGGTTAAGCTTGGGGCACAGGTTACCCCCGGCACTACCTTATTAAATACCATCTCCAGCGAACATCCTATAGGCGTTGATGTGGTAATTAATGAAGGGGATATTAACCGGTTTTATCTGCTTCAAAAAAGAAGCACGGATTCAACTTTTAAGCTTCAGTTATCTGATGGAACCAATTATAACAAACCCGGTAAAGTTTTAGCTATTGACAGGGGAGTGGCCAGCCAGACAGGAACCATTAAAGTAAGAGTACAATTCCCTAATACTGATGATGTGCTTAAAGATGGTATGAGCTGCGTTTTAAATGTATTGAACAATGATTCAGGCGAACGGGTTCAAATTCCTTATAAAGCAGTTTCGGAGCAAATGGGTGAGTTTTTTGTTTTTGTTTCACAAGATACTATTGCCAAACAGCATAAAGTGAAGTTAGGTCCGCGCGTTGGCAGTGATGTAGTGGTGATGTCGGGAATTGAGCCAGGAGATAAAGTGGTAACTGAGGGATTTCAACGCCTGCGTGACGGGGGTAGAATAACGCTGGGAAATCCGGCCGGGAAAGCGCCGGCTAAAACAGCCGGGCAATAACAAAAAAAAGATCAGGAAAATTAATAACGATTTCCTCAAAAAATAAACGAATGATCGCAGATACTTTTATACGAAGGCCGGTTACGGCAATTGTTATTTCAGTTGTAATAGTGGTAGTTGGCATTTTGGCAATTAACAGCCTGCCTATAGGCCAGTACCCTGAAATTACACCGCCTACTGTTCAAATAACCGGGACCTATAGCGGTGCTGATGCAGTAACGGTTGAACAAACGGTTGCTACCCCAATAGAGGTTCAGGTTAACGGAACACCTGGTATGACTTACCTGCAAAGTAACAGTACAAGTAATGGCCAGATGACCATGACTGCTAACTTTGAAGTAGGAACAGACATTAATATAGCTGCCCTTGATGTTCAAAACAGGGTGGGTATAGCTACGCCTTCATTACCGCAGGATGTACAACGTTTAGGTTTAACGGTACGCAAACGTAACCCAAGCATTTTGATGCTGGTTGCAATGTTCTCGCCGAAAGGGACGCACGATGTTACCTTTATGGATAACTATACCAACGTTTTTGTAAAGGATGCGCTTACCCGAACCAAGGGGGTAGGTGATGTTTTTACCCGTGCGGATGACTTTAGCATGCGTATATGGTTAAAGCCGGATAAACTGGCCGCACTGGGTATGACTGCAGCCGATGTTACAAGTGCCCTGAATGAGCAAAATGCCCAGGTGGCGGCAGGAATAGTAGGTGTGCCGCCACAGGAAAAAGCTGAGCCTTTTGAATATTCGGTTTTAGTAAAAGGCCGTTTATCAAAGCCTGAAGAGTTTGCTAATGTTATTGTAAAAACAATACCCAATACCGGGGCCGTTGTACATCTTAAAGATGTAGCCCGTGTTGAATTGGGGAAATTTAATTATTCAGGCAATTCATTTGTTGATGGCAAAAGGGCGTCTTACCTTTTAATTTATCAGGCCCCTAACAGCAATGCCCTTGAAACCGCCGATGCTGTTTACGCTACCATGGAACAACTAAAAAAATCGTTCCCTGAAGATGTTGATTATGTAGTACCTTTTGAATCCATTACAGTTGTAAAGGTATCCTTAACTGAGGTAGTTCAAACACTGATCATTGCCCTGGTTTTAGTAATAGTGGTTGTGTTTTTGTTTTTGCAAAGCTGGCGTACCACGCTTATACCTGTACTTGCCATACCGGTATCTATCATAGGTACCTTTATATTCTTTATACCCTTACATTTTACCATTAATACACTCACTTTATTTGGATTTGTATTAGCTATAGGTATCGTGGTTGACGATGCCATTGTAGTGGTGGAAGCAGTTCAGCATTATATGGATGAGGATGGGATGTCGCCGAAAGATGCAACAACGCATGCAATGCAGGATATATCAGCACCGGTTATCGCAATTGCACTGATACTTGCAGCGGTATTTGTGCCTGTTGGTTTTATTCCGGGTATTGTAGGGCGGCTTTACCAGCAATTTGCCATAACCATTGCTATATCTGTATTGATCTCGGCTTTCGTGGCGCTTTCCTTAACACCAGCCCTTTGCACTTTGATCCTGCGCCCGCATAAGCTGGATGCAAAATCAAAAGGATTAGATAAGCTCTTCTTCAAATTCAACAGCTGGTTTGACCGCGTTGCCGGGAAATACCGAAATGGAGTTGACAAGGGTATAAAAAACTCAAAATTTGTAATTGTAATTTTAGTTTGTGTTATTATCGGAACCATCTTATTGTTTAAAAATAAGCCATCCGGCTTTATTCCGCTGGAGGATGATGGCCGTATCTATATCACTTATGATTTGCCGGAAGCATCTTCAACCCAAAGAACAGTTACGGTGTTGCATGAGATGATGCATACGCTGGATAGTATCCCGGGGATATTTCATTATGCCGCGTTGGGCGGATTGAATGCAGTAAGTTTTGCCAGTAAATCAAACAGCGCCACCATATTTGTTCAGCTCAAACCCTGGGATCAAAGGGATAGTAAAGACCTGCAAATAGGTGCAATTATAGCTAATTTACAAAAGCATTTGGCCAGGTTTAAAGAGGCAAATGTGGTGGTAATTCAGCCACCTGCTATACCAGGCCTGGGTAGCACCGGCGGTTTCTCATTTATCCTGGAAGAAAAAGAGGCCGGTGGCGATATTACTGTTTTTGAAAAAACGTTACAAAACTTTGTGGCAGCTGTTAATAAACGCCCCGAAATAGCAAAAGCATTTACATTTTTCACCGCTAAAACTCCTGCTTACCAGTTAGTTATTGACCGGGAAAAAGCCAAGAAACTTGGCATCTCCATTAGTGATGTTAATTCTGCATTGCAAACTTATATGGGAAGTTTATACATAAATGATTTCACCATTTATGGAAGGAACTTTCACGTAGTTGCCCAGGCAGACACGGGTTACCGGACTACGATTCAGGATATAGGTCATTACTTTGTGCGTAACCAGGCAGGGGCAATGGTGCCTTTAAGTACGCTTACGTCCTTTAAAATAATTGAAAACGCACCTTTAATCTCTCACTATAATTTATTCAGGTCTGCAGAAATTGATGGTAATCCAAAGCCCGGCTATAGCAGCGGCGATGCCTTAACTGCCTTAAAAGAAGTTGCCGACAGTACCTTACCTCAAGGCTTCGGCTATGAATTTTCAGGCTTAAGCCGGGAAGAGCTTTTATCAGGCTCAAAAACCATTTACATTTTTATGCTGTCAATAGGTTTCGTATTTCTTTTCCTCGCAGCATTATATGAAAGCTGGTCAGTACCTTTTTCGGTTCTGCTGGCAGTGCCATTGGGAGCTTTTGGGGCGATTTTATTCCTGACCTTTAACCCGGGTTTAAATAATAACGTTTATGCGCAAATCGGATTAATAACCCTTATTGGTCTTGCGGCCAAAAACGCTATTTTGATTGTGGAATTTGCCAAAGAACGTGTTGACAGGGGGATAGAGCTCGAGAAAGCTACCTTAGATGCGGTGCGACTTCGTTTAAGACCTATCATCATGACATCAATGGCATTTATATTGGGTGTGCTGCCGCTTGTATTTGCGTCCGGCGCCGGCGCACAGGCAAGACAAACCATTGGCTGGACAGTTTTTGGTGGCATGCTGGCTGCTACTTCGCTTGCGATATTCATTGTGCCCGTATTGTTTTTTGTAATAACCCGCTTTGCATATGGAAAGGAAAAGCTTGCTGAACTGCAAAAAAACTATCAACCAGATCCCGACCGTGATCCTCAAACATAATTATATTGTTTAACCGGCTGCTTATTGCAAAAAGAAGCAACCGGTAATATTTCTAAAGCCACGAATAGAATAGCTGTTCGTGGTTTTTTATTTGATTATAATTTTTAATTAAAGACCTATGGCTCATTGTTTGCAAACTGCTTTTTTGCACTTTTTATCGTGCAAAAGCTACACTTCTGGTATGGTTTAAATAAACCGGAACAATATTTTATCGTATTCTTTATACTATTTATTACAATAAATTTATAATAAATGATCGCAAAATAAATAATTGACGGTCAGCTTATAAGCTATTAACAATTGTTAATAAAGTTGAGATTTTGCACGTCTTATTTAGCATGGTATTGTCAAAATACGTTGAAAAAGGCATTAATGGCAAAGTATTTGTAAAGCCGATGATTATAATATTAGTTATTATTTTATTCACTAACGAAAAACACAACAATGAAAAACACAACTAAACTTTTAGCTTCTGCATTATTTGCGGTTGCTATATTATTCGGAACTAATGTAAAGGCACAAATAATTACACCCAACAAACTGAGGTTTGGTGTTGGCGTTGAAGGAGGTATACCGACAGGAAATGCCAGTAGCTTTTCCAACTTTGAGTTGGGTGGTACGGCCAGGTTACAATATGGGTTATCAAACCATCTGGCCCTTACCCTTACCTCTGGGTACTACAATTTCTTTGGTAAAGACGAACCGGGTACCACCGTCAAATATCAATCTTTAGGTATGGTGCCAATAAAGGCCGGTATTAAGGCTTTCTTTACTCCTAATTTTTATTTTGGAGCAGAAGTAGGTGCTGGTATTGAAACTAAAACATTTCAACCACAAGGTGTGAATGAAGACTTTGTTACTAAAGACACTAAACTGATTTTATCTCCGGCACTGGGTTATGCTACCAAACATTGGGATGTAGGTGTACGTTATGAAAATTATTCAGGCCAGAGCAATAATTATGGCTTGGTTGCTTTACGTGTAGCCTATGGATTTGGCATCTAATAATCAGGCAAAACTTTTATTAAATTAAAAAGGCGCTTTATCAACCGATAAAGCGCCTTTTTAATCTTACAGCCGGTATTATTTCAATTTACCAAGCGCTTCTTTAATGCGTCTTACCGCTTCGATCAATTTGTCTTCTGCAGCAGCATATGAGATACGTATAGACTTTTTATCGCCAAATGAATCGCCGCCAACGGTAGCAACATGTGCTTCTTCCAGTAAGTAAATGCTCAGCTCATCTGCATCTTTAATTACATTTCCATTATAGCTTTTTCCAAAAAATGATGTTACATCCGGAAAAAAGTAAAAAGCACCTTCAGGAAGGTTAACTTTTACGCCTTCAATATCTTTCAATAAGTTGTAAACTATATCCCTGCGTTTTTTAAATTCTTCGCGCATTTTTAAAACAGATCCTAAACCACCTTCCAGGGCAGCAACCCCCGCTTTTTGGGTAATAGAACAAGTTCCTGATGTTATTTGTCCCTGCATTTTATCGCAAGCGTTAGCAATTTCTTTATTAGAAGCAGTATAACCTATCCGCCAGCCCGTCATTGCGAAAGCTTTTGAAAAGCCGTTGATGATGATCACACGATCTTTTATAGCGTCAAACTGTGCTATTGACTCATGTTTATCTACAAAATTGATGTGTTCGTAAATTTCATCTGAAAGAATATAAATATTTGGATGCTTTTCAAATACTTTAGCCAGTCCCTCCAGCTCACTTTTGCTGTAAACGCTGCCTGTTGGGTTACATGGCGACGAAAACATAAACAGCTTTGTTTTTGGTGTGATAGCGGCTTCTAACTGCGCAGGAGTGATCTTAAAATCCTGCTCAACAGGAGCGTCGATAAATACACTTTCACCTTCTGCCAGCTTTACCACTTCCGAGTACGATACCCAGTAAGGCGTAGGAATAATTACCTCTTCACCAGGATTTACCAGGCATAATACTGCATTTGCGATAGCTTGCTTAGCTCCGGTTGATACAACAATCTGACTAAAATCATAATCAAGCCCGTTTTCAATTTTTAATTTTCCTGCAACAGCCTTTCTTAATTCAGGGTACCCTGAAACAGGCGTATAATAGGTGAAATTTTGTTCCATAGCCTGTTTAGCGGCTTCCTTTATATGCTCGGGCGTATGAAAATCCGGTTCGCCAAAGCTAAGGCTGATCACATCTACACCTTTAGCGGCAAGTTCACGGCCCATTTTGGCCATTTTAATTGTCGCTGACTCAGACAGGTTATTGATCCTGTTACTTAATGCACTCATATAATTTTTTTGTTATTGCGGCAAATATAAAAAATAAGCTGAAAGCAGAAAGCTAAAAAGGTGAAAGCAAAAAAGCTTTCTGCTTTTAGCTTTCTGCTTTAATTCCATTGTTATTCCTATTTTTGACCCAAATTAAAATGCCTTGAAAGAACAAAAAAGGATCATACTTATAGCGCTGATTACGGGTATAGTCCTGATGCTGGCAAAATTTGGCGCTTATTTTATTACTGCATCCAATTTTGTACTTACAGACGCCGCAGAAAGCATAGTCAATGTACTGGCAAGTTCTTTCGCCTTTTTTAGCATCTACCTTGCTGCCCAGCCACGTGACGAAAATCACCCTTACGGGCATGGAAAGGTTGAATACTTTTCTGTTTTTATAGAAGGATCATTAATAGCTATAGCAGCGATAATAATTATTGTTAAATCGGTTTATGGTATCTTTTATCCTAACGTGATACATGATCTTTTAACAGGCGCCGCAATAATTGGAGTAACCGGTATAATTAACGGTGGTTTAGGTTTTTATATGATAAAGAAAGGGAAATCTCTCCCTTCAATTACCATTGAAGCTGATGGCCGCCACCTTTTAACAGATATGGTTACCAGCATTGGGTTGGTAGTTGGACTGCTGCTTATTGATTTCACAAAAATATTATGGCTGGATAGCGCCTTATCTGTTTTGGTGGGGTTATATATTTTATTTACCGGTTATAAACTTGTTCGCAGATCGGTTTCCAGCCTGATGGACGAGGCTGATTTTGGAGTTGTAACGGAAATAGTGGAAGTATTAAACGAAAAACGAAAGGTGGAATGGATAGATATCCATAATTTCCGTGCTCAAAAATATGGGAATGAGCTACATATAGACTGCCACATGACGCTTCCTAACTATTTTGATCTGAACCGTGTGCATGAAGAGGTAAAGCTGGTGGATATGCTTATTAACAGGGAAGTTACCAGAACAGAGCTATTTATTCACACCGATCCATGCCTGCCTGAATGTTGCCATTACTGCAGCATGCCTAACTGCCCCATACGATCGGAAGCAAAAACAGAAGATATCACCTGGACGCTGGATAAACTTATCCGGAATAAAAAACACTTTGAGTAATGTATTTTAATATACGTGTTTATGGCCTGCTTATCAATAATGATAATGAAATACTGATCAGTGATGAACAAGAATATGGTATGCGCTTTACAAAGTTTCCGGGTGGTGGGCTTGAGTTGGGCGAAGGCCTTATTGATGGCTTAAAACGCGAATTTGTAGAAGAATGCAATGTAGAGATCGAAGTATTAAGCCATTTTTACACTACTGATTTTTTCGTAAAGTCGGCTTTTAACAACTCGCAGGTGATCAGCGTTTATTACCTTGTTAAAAATAAAGAGCCTTTAAATTTAACTATTAAGACCATCGTGTTTGATTTTGAAGGAGCAGGAGAGGTGTTACAATCATTCCGATGGGTAAAATTAACTGATCTGGGTGCAGAGGAGTTTCTTTTTCCGACAGATCAGCATGTAGCAAAACTTTTAACAAATACAATATGACCCTGGTTGACAGAGATTTAAAAGTTATATGGCATCCATATACCCAAATGAAAATTGCCTCGCCACCCATACCCATTGTACGTGGCGAAGGTACTTGCCTTTTTGATGAAGATGGGAAAAAATACATTGATGCGATATCATCATGGTGGGTAAATATACATGGGCATGCGCATCCCTACATCGCAAAAAAAGTTTCGGAACAACTGTTTAAGCTGGAACATGCTATTTTCGCGGGCTTTACCCATGAAGGTGCGGTTGAATTAGCGGAAAGGTTGTTAAGTATACTTCCGGCTAATCAGCAAAAAGCATTTTATTCTGATGATGGTTCTACCGCTGTTGAGGTTGGTATTAAAATGTGCCTTCAATACTGGCATAATAAAGGGGAGGGGCGCAACAAAATATTGGCGTTTAAAAATGCTTACCACGGCGATACCTTCGGGGCAATGGCAGTAAGCGGGCGCAGCGCTTTTACCGCTGCATTTGATTCATTGTTATTTGAAGTAGAATTTATCGACCTGCCCAATATTTCAAACATCAATGCGCTCAAATCTCAGATCTCCAGTCTTAAATCCCAGGCCGCTTGTTTCATATTCGAACCCCTGGTGCAAGGTACTGCTGGTATGGTGATGTACGAGGCTGAGTTTCTCAACCAGCTAATGAAACACTGCCGTGAAGAGGGTGTTTTGATGATTGCTGATGAGGTGTTCACCGGTTTTGGTCGTACAGGAAAGCCGTTTGCTTGTAATCATGTAGACGAGCAGCCCGACATTATGTGCTTTTCCAAAGGCTTAACCGGCGGAACAATGGCTTTGGGCCTTACTACCTGTACCCTAAAGATCTACGAGGCTTTTTTATCGGATAGCCGCTTAAAGACACTGTTTCACGGTCATTCATTTACGGCTAACCCAGTAGCTTGCGCAGCTGCCCTGGCAAGTTTGGATCTTTTTATGGAAGCCGCTACAGACGAAAGCATAAAAAGAATTGAAACTTCCCACCATCAATTCAAATTAAAAATAAAAGATCATCCTAAAGTAAAAACTATCAGACAAACCGGGACTATCCTGGCTTTGGAATGGCAAACAGGTAACGATACTTCGTACTTTAGTTCATTACGTGATACTTTATACAATTATTTTTTAGCAGCCGGCATTATACTACGGCCATTGGGAAACATTATTTATATTTTACCTCCTTATTGCATTACTGATGCAGAGCTGACCTACATTTACAGCAAAATTGAACAGGCGCTGGATGAAATATAATTATTCAGCAATCAGTATCATACTTAAATAATTATGGAACTAAGAAAAATACTCCCTCATATTATAACAGATAAACAACTGCACGCACGCTGGTTAAATACCTTATCGTTGATGGAAAATACCGGTGCGCGTAAAATATCTGCCAGTGAAGACCCGCTTACCGTTACTTATATTATATTAAAGCATGCTGCCGAAGAACATCGCCATGCTTTTTATCTTAAAAAACAAATAGAAAAAACCGGCAATGTGCTTTGCCCTACCTATGCTCCCGAATACCTATTAGCTCCTGCATTTAGCAAATACTACCTTAATCAACTGGATATAGAGGTATGCCGGTATTTAAAAAGAGAACTTGGCTTAGCCGGAAAAGAACTTCGTTTTGCTGCTTATCTGCTGGTTACTTATGCCATTGAAGTACGTGCAGACGAATTATACCCTGTGTACCAAGAGGCCCTTGAAGCGGTATCAAGCAAAGTGAATGTTAAATCTATTATTTTAGAAGAGGAGGGACACCTGGAAGAAATGATCAGTCAGCTTAAAAAGTTTTCACCGCAATGGGAATTTCATGCTCAAAAAGCTGTCGAATTTGAAAGCAGGCTGTTTTCTGAATGGGTAGACGCATTGGCCGGTGATTTAATGATGCAATAAAAGTTAAAAGATCAATTAAATCCATTACAGTCTCGCTACCGGGAAGGATTAGACAAGCTTAGCTTTTCAAAATCTTCCACAGTGTCTATATCGATTATTCCCTGGGGGAAAGGGATGGCATGAACAGTGTCAGCATATTTTAATAAATTTTTTTTGGCACCATCCTGTCCTTTTAATGATAATAGCTCAGGGAAATAAACAACGTCAAATAAAGCCGGAGGGCCCAATGTTTCGTTGTATGCACAGGCTGCAATCCCTTCTTTGGATTTTGAAAGGATAAGCAGGTTTAGGATAGGAGTATCTACCAGGGGCTGGTCGCAGAGCATTAAAATTACTGAGGTAGCCTTCGGTTCAATTTTTTGCATTTCTATTATTCCCGACCTGATAGAAGACGCCATACCTTCCTGCCAGGTTTCACTATAAACGATATTAATGTTTAAATCTTTAATGGTTGGCTCAATTACATTCTTATTTGCTCCCAGCACAACAATTACAGGCTGGCAAACGGAGGCATTAGCTGTTTCAACTGCTCTTTGCAATAAAGTTTGCCCTTTATAAATCAAGTTTTGCTTGGGTTTACCCAGCCTTACAGATGCACCTGCTGCAAGTATGATTATACCGGTCATTTAATTAACAGGATTTAATTTCGACCGTGGGAATGCTTTGCTCAACCAATTGTTCGGCCGCGCGGTTATGGATAACAGGTTTATCCCGAAGGGATGTTCCGGATCTTTTAGTTAAAACAGCCTGCATTTCTGCAATGATTGATAAGGCAATTTCATCCGAGTTTTCTGAGCCGATATCCAATCCGGCAGGCCCGTAGATTGTTTTTAATTGCTGAGTGGTAATGTGGACACCTTCCTCCCTCAATTCATCCAACATCCGGTTCAATCTTTTCTTGGGGCCCAAAGCGGCTATGTATGGTAATCCGGCAGGCAATAACTCCCTCAGCATAGCCATATCGTAGTTGTAATTATGGGTCATCAGTACAACTACCGAGCGGTCGTCCAAAATAATTTTCGAAAGTGCTTGTTCCGGCTTTGCAATAATTATTTTTTTTGCGAGCGGAAAGCGTTCGGGAACAGCATAATTTGCCCTGCCGTCAACCAGTGTAACATGCCAGCCTAATACTGCTGCAAATTGCACCATTGGAATAGCATCATTACCCGCCCCGAAGATCACCAGCGAAACTGTCGGCTGCATCAACTCAATAAAACAGGTGAACCGGTTACCGTATACATAGGTTTTGGTTACCGAATTGCCGTTTTTAAGTACATCTTTTGCATCCGCAAGCAGTGCTTCTTTTATTTCTTCATCGGGGAACGTTCCTTGTATTTGCTCATCCGCAGTTAATAGTAAAGAAGTTCCCGGTTGCGCTGCTTGTTTATCATTTAAAGAAAACAAGGTGATCAACACAACAGGCGCTCTTTTACTTAAAAATTGCCTGAACAATTGAATCGGGGTATGTTGTTTATCCGGAAATATAGGTTCAATTAAAATGTGAATGATGCCGTTACAGCCTAATCCCACGCCAAATTTTGCGTCGTCATCGTCGGTTGTATCATAAGTAACCAGCATGGGCTTGTTTTGCGCCATTACCAAACGGGCTTTTCTCAAGGCATCGCCCTCCAAACAACCGCCGCTTATAGCACCGGTAAGCTGCCCGTCTTCCGTAATAAGCATGCGCGCACCGGCACGGCGATAGGACGATCCTTCAACCAGCACCACTGTTGCCAAAGCAGTTTGTTTGCCATCTTTATAAGCTTTATCAAACGCAGCTACGATCTCCTGTAATTCCTTCACCCGCAGTTTTAAATTAAGAAATGCTTTTCCAACAAATATAAAGCAATGTTGTTTATTTGTTATATTGATTGGGAATACATCCTGTAACAAATTTAAAATGTAAGATAAAAAGTACATTTAAACAACATTGTACAAATATGTATTCTTTATTTTTACATTGTAAAACATCAGCTGAAGGATTTGGTTGCTTGTTTTATATAGATTTTAAAGCGTAAATAATTGTTATTAGATAATCACGGACGAAAAATAAATTACCTGCGGCTGGCCGTTACAGACAGGTGCAACCTGCGTTGCTTTTACTGCATGCCGGAGGAGGGCCTGAACTGGCTTTCGCGTAAAGAACTGATGACCTATGAGGAAATGCTGCAGGTTTGTTCTTTATTGGTTAAAATGGGTGTCGAAAAGATTCGTATTACCGGCGGTGAACCTTTTGTAAGAAAGGATATCATGAAGTTTTTAACCTCACTTTCTGGCCTGCAGGGGTTAAATGAACTCACCATAACCACTAATGGCGTATTAACCGCGCCTTATGTAAAAGAGTTGAAAAATATAGGCGTTAAGTCTGTAAACCTTAGTTTGGATACACTGGATGCCAATCGCTTTTTTTCTATCACCGGAAGGGACGAGTTTCAAAAGGTAATGTCGACTCTCGGCGAGTTGTTGAAGCATGAGATAGAAGTTAAAATAAATGCGGTGGTTATGGAGGGCAAAAACAACCAGGATATAATTCCACTGGTTGAACTGACTAAGGATTTGCCGGTTAGCGTTCGTTTTATAGAGGAGATGCCTTTTAACGGCGATGGTCATTTATACACAGGCTTAAAATGGGATTATGTACGTATACTGGAAGAAATAAAAGATCGTTATCCGGATACAAAAAAAACAGTTGATCCTTTATTTTCTACTTCCTATAATTACCAGGTTCCGGGCCATAAGGGAAGTATAGGAATAATTGCAGCTTACTCCCGTACCTTTTGCGGTACCTGTAACCGGATCCGTATTACACCCGAAGGTGTTTTAAAAACCTGTTTGTATGATAACGGGATCTTAAATATTAAAGACCGGTTACGCGATGGTGCAACGGAAGAAACTGTAAAGGCAGTGTTGTTGGATGCATTTAACAACAAAGCAAAGAACGGTTGGGAAGCTGAGCGCCTGCGAACTAAAAATCAGGGGGCGCATGAATCTATGGCCACTATTGGTGGTTAATTAATGGTAAGTATATAACTGGCGGATAAATGATAACTGTTGAAGAAGCCGAAAGTATAATAATGGCACAGGTAAGCGATTACGGTGCCGAAATTGTCCCTTTTGAAATGGCGTTGGGCCGTATATTGGCCGAAAATATTAAAGCCGACCGTGACCTGCCGCCATTTAACAGGGTTACAATGGATGGCATAGCCATAAATTACGAAGCAATTGAAAACGGTATAAGCACCTTTCGGATTAAGGCTACTCAAGCTGCCGGTGACGAACCTGCCCATATTAATGAACCAGCTGAATGTATTGAGATCATGACCGGTGCTATGCTGCCAGCCTCCGCTGATACAGTTATTCGTTACGAGGACCTTGAACTCAGGGCCGGGTTGGCTACTTTGGTTACAAACGGGATAAAAAGAGGCCAAAACATACATTACAAAGGAAACGATAAAAAACAGGATGAGCTTGTTGCGCGCGAAGGACAAGTGGTTACTCCCGCGATTATCAGTCTTATAGCATCTGTTGGAGAAACGGAATTGCGCGTAAAAAAATTACCGCGGGTTGTTATCCTTTCTTCAGGGGATGAATTGGTTGAAATAGATCAGACGCCTTCTCCTTACCAGATCAGGATGTCGAACAGCTATACAATGAAAGCTGTTTTAAAACAGCACAATCTCGAAGCCGATAAGCTTCATTTGCCCGATGATCCGGAAATTATTAAAAACAAGTTGAAGAATTGCCTGGAGAATTATGATGTATTATTATTGAGCGGAGGGGTTTCAATGGGTAAGTTTGATCATATACCAAGGGCATTGGAAGCGTTACAGGTACACACACTTTTCCACAAAGTTCAGCAACGCCCAGGCAAGCCTTTCTGGTTTGGCAAACATGAAAACGGGGCGCTTGTTTTTGCTTTCCCCGGCAACCCTGTTGCCACCTTTATGTGCGTTTACCGTTATTTTTTGCCATGGTTAAAGGCTACCTTGAATATGCAGACAGAACCACCTCTACAGGCAGTTTTAGATAGCCGTTTAAGCTTTAATTATCCTTTAAAATACTTTTTGCAGGTAAAACTTTATTATAATGAGTATTGCCAGCTAATGGCTGCGCCAGTTGAAGGAAATGGTTCAGGCGATTTTGCTAATCTGGCAGATACAGGGGCATTTATGGAATTGCCGCTGGAGAAAAATGAATTTAAAAGGGGAGAGGTGTTTAAAATATGGCCCTTTGATAACAGATTATGAT
>JAQBOU010000075.1 GCA_028287865.1 Mucilaginibacter sp.
ACAAGGAAATAAAAACTGAAATAGAAAGCATGATGCATGACGTGAAAAGGTTGGAGGCAGAAAACGTTATAAAACCTTTTTTTGATTTTTTTAGAATTGAAGGATTGCAGGGCCATTTAAAATGGGAGAAAGGAAAAATGTTTTACCGGAATAAATATGAAATCCTGTTTTATCATTTAATTTATTTCAAAAAGAAATACCTGCCAAAAAAAACCGATATTGACATTCCAGACTGTTTTACAATAAGTCCGGCTAAAATATATCATCAAAAACCTAAAACCTTAATCGGTGAGTTTTAAATTTTACAAGCAATTTGGCTATCTAAAAATTAATATTTAGCTTTAATTCATAAACCTAGTTAGCTTCTTAATCCTAAACCATTATTCTATGTTTTCCTTCGCTGTTATCCCGGTAATGCCTTCTAACGACTATCACCATACAGAGCTGTATCAGCTGCTGGATTTAAAATATATTGCCTGAAAAAGCATACAAAATACTTTGGCCAAAAGTAAAGGAGCATTCACTTTTCAATATATGCCGCCTAAATTACCGGGGCGTGGTTTCGGTAAATATAAATTAATCAATTAAATCATAAAAATGAAAAAGGAAAGATTAAGTCTCAACGCCATTAAAAATGTGTTGAGCAGAGCCGAATTGAAGAAAATCATGGCTGGTGGTAGTGGTGGCGGCGGCAGTACCGGAGGCGGCGGTTGCCCCGATGGTACAGCAGTATGGGAATGTTCTTCACCCGGTTACGGTAGCTGGACAACTGCATGGTGCTGTCCGGGCACTCCTAATACCGGGTATGTGGTCCCTACAACATGCTACATTATTGGTTATACCCCAAGTATGCAAGCACAACCATGTTAATTATTTGATATAAGAGCAACCATTTATCCTCTCCTGGATAAATGGTTTGTTATGTAAAACCTGGTACAAATTTTCTTATAGTTTAAAATAGCAAATGATTGTTAACTTAAACCCTGTTATTCAGCTATCAAACCATGGATCAAAACATACGCATCGCATTAACACTTGCTTCTAATAGCAAATTCCCGTGGTATATTAGTACTTGAAGTTCTCTTTTATCATTTAATTTACTTCAAAAACAAATATCTGCTCAAAATAACCGATATTGACATTCCGGATTGTTTCAATGAATCCGGCTAAATATATCATCAAAAACCTAAAACCTTAATCAGTGAGTTTTAAATTTTACAAGCAATTTGACGGAATGGACTGCGGCCCTACCTGTCTCCGCATGATAGCCAGTCATTACGGCCATAACTATACACAAAAAACGCTCAGCAAACTTTGCGAGATAAACCGCGAAGGTGTGTCCCTGTTAGGGATCAGTGATGCCGCCGAAAAAATCGGATTTAGGTCATTAGGCGTAAAACTAAATCCAAATCAGCTAAAAGAGGCGGAATTACCCTGCATTTTACACTGGCGGCAATTTCATTTTGTGGTGTTGTATAAAATTAAAAATCACACCTACTATTTAGCCGACCCCGCTGTCGGACTGGTTACACTTACCGAACCTGAATTTATTCGCAGCTGGGAGGGCGATAAAGAAGCAAAAGAAGGCATAGCCTTGCTGCTTGCTCCAAGCCCCCAGTTTTATGAGCAGGACGATGAAAAAGGCAGCGAAGTAAGATGGTCGTTTCTACTCCGTTATTTGATTATTTACCGTAAACTTGTTATCCAGCTGTTATTCGGCTTGGGTATAGGCAGTTTATTACAACTCATTACCCCTTTTTTAACACAATCAATTGTTGACATAGGTATCAATACCCGCAACCTCAATTTTGTATATATCATCCTCATTGCCCAAATAGCGCTGATTATAGGGCGGGTAAGTGTCGAGTTTATCCGGTCGTGGATTTTACTACACATCAGCACCAGGGTAAACATCTCTATCCTTACTGATTTTTTAATTAAACTCATGAAACTGCCCATGAGTTTCTTCGATACCAAGATGACCGGCGATATTATGCAGCGGATGAATGATCAAAAAAATATCCAAACTTTTTTAACCGGCTCAACGCTTACAACCATTTTCTCCATGTTTAACCTGCTGGTTTTTTCAGTAGTACTTGCTTATTATAATATTGGGATTTTTTTCGTGTTTGCTATAAGCAGCAGCTTATACACCACCTGGATCGTGTTATTTTTAAAACGGCGAAGAGCACTCAACTATAAAAGCTTTGACGTCTCGGCAAAAAACCAAAGCAGTATTGTACAGCTGATAGGTGGTATGCAGGAAATAAAATTGAATAACTGTGAACAGCAAAAACGCTGGGAATGGGAACATATCCAGGCCCGGTTATTTAAGTTTAATGTAAAAACGCTTGCATTAAGTCAATACCAGCAGGGCGGCGCTACTTTTATAAACGAAGGTAAAAACATACTTATCACGTTTTTAAGTGCCGAAGCAGTAATAAATGGTAACCTAACGCTTGGTGCTATGGTGGCGGTACAATATATTGTGGGCCAGCTAAGCAGTCCTATTGAGCAGTTGCTGGGTTTTATCCAGGGTTTCCAGGATGCAAGGATCAGTCTGGAGCGTTTAAACGAGATTCACCAGATGCAAGATGAAGAGCCCGCTGGAAAAGAGTGGAACCATGCACTACCTGAAAATAAAAGCTTATCTATTAATAACCTAACTTTCCGTTACCCGGGCGCAGGTAACGAGCCGGTGCTCGAAAATATAAGTCTGCAAATTCCGCAGGGCAAAACCACCGCAATAGTGGGTATGAGCGGTAGCGGTAAAACCACCATTCTTAAACTGTTACTTCGGTTTTACGAACCCCAAAAAGGCGAAATAAAAGTTGGCGATCAGCAGATAAATAATATCAGTTTTAAAACCTGGCGTGGCCAATGCGGCGTAGTTATGCAGGATGGTTTTATTTTTTCGGATAGCATTGAGCGAAATATTGCGGTGGGTGATGAATATCCCGACAAAGTAAAACTGAAGCATGCCATTAAGGTAGCTAACATACAGGATTTTATTGATAGCCTGCCCCTTGGCCTCAATACAAAAATAGGCGCCGAAGGTAATGGAATAAGCCAGGGCCAGCGCCAGCGGATGCTGATTGCACGTGCAGTTTATAAAGATCCCGATTACCTGTTCTTTGACGAGGCTACAAACGCGCTGGATGCCAATAACGAACGGGTGATAATGAATAACCTGCAGGAATTTTTTACCGGCCGTACAGTGATCATTGTGGCGCACAGATTAAGCACGGTAAAAAATGCAGACAATATTATTGTGCTGGATAAAGGCCGGATAATTGAGCAGGGAACACATCACGAATTAACCGCCATTAAAGGCGATTATTATCAATTGGTAAAAAACCAGTTAGAGTTAGGGGCGTAAGCCCCCTCTAATCTCTCCGTAGGGAGACTTATTAAAAAAATTCAATGGAAAAGTAAAGTTAAAATGCCGGAAATATACATAAACGATAATCAACCAGTCAGGCATACAGATGATATGCAGGATATTATAACGGCGGTGCCATCTTGGCTGCTAAGATGGGGAATTACCTTGTTTTTTGGAATATTGGTTTTGATAATCGGCCTCTCGGCCATGATTCGTTATCCTGATATTATACATGCATCATTAAAGATCGATTCTCCCAATTCTCCCAAACCGGTTGTAGCCAAAATTTCAGGAAAATTGGTTAAACTGCTTGTAAAAGAAAACGCTATAGTTAAGGCAGGTCAACCGTTGGCCTATATGGAAAGCACTGCCAACCATGACGAAGTAATTACTTTAATGGCTAATCTTAAGCTTACTCAAAAACAGGTACAGCTAAACAAATCAATAGCAGGGGCATTTTTTAACCAGTCTGATAATCCCCAACTGGGCGAATTACAGGCATCTTATCAAACATTTTTCCAGGAATATTTACTTTACAGATCTTCGGTAGAAAATGGATTTTACCTTAAAAAGAAGTTTTATCTTCAAAGGGACCTGGCCGATCTGAGTAAGCAAACCCACCAGTTAAATGCCGAAAAAGCGGTGCAACAACAGGATTTTAATCTGGCCGAAGATGAATATAGGATGCACCAAAAACTAACCCTGCAAAAGGTTGAAACTACTGCCGAGCTGAGACAGGAAGAAAGTAAATACCTGTCAAAAAAGTCGCCGCTGATACAAACAGATGCTTCATTAGCCGCTGCAAGTACTAATTATTCTGCCAAACAAAAGGAGATATTAGAATTAGACAACCAGATATTGGAAGAAAAATCAAAATTTATTTTAGCGCTTAACAGTCTCATTAGCCAGGCCCAAGATTGGGAGAGCAAATACGTTTTAACAGCCTCACAATCGGGAAGATTAACTTATGCAGGCATCATTCAGCAAAATCAGGTACTGGCAGCCAGCCAGGAAGTTTTTTATGTTAATCCAGGTAATGAACAATTTTTCGGCGAGATGACCATCTCGCAAAATAATATGGGCAAAGTTAAAGAAGGGCAGCAAGTACTTGTAAAACTTAAAAGCTATCCATTTGAAGAATATGGAATGATAAAAGGTACAATTAAATACATTGCAGATGTGCCTTATAAAGACAGTGTCTTCATCTCCAAAGTAGATTTTAAACTGCAAAATTCGTCCGACTTAAAAAAACCTATTCATCTAAAACAGGGAATGAT
>JAQBOU010000106.1 GCA_028287865.1 Mucilaginibacter sp.
TCAACTATCTCTTCCATAAGAACACCTCGTGTTTACATCTTAAATAATTTATTTGCCAGGTTAACGCCGTAAAAAGTCGTTTATTTTTTCAAATTATAAGGCAATATTTTCTGTTATATTTGCGCAAAATTCAAGCCCCACCCAACCCTCCCCGGAAGGGAGGGCTTTTAAAAACAAACTATTAAAAAGTCTCTCCTACCGGGGAAGATTTTAGAGGGGCTGATTAAATTTATATAAATAACATGGGTTTACAATGTGGTATTGTGGGTTTGCCAAACGTAGGGAAATCAACGCTTTTTAATTGCTTATCAAACGCCAGGGCACAGGCGGCAAACTTTCCGTTTTGCACTATTGAGCCAAATGTAGGTGTTATTACCGTACCTGACGAGCGTTTAACAACGCTGACTGAAATTGTGAATCCAAAAAATGTGGTGCCCAACGTTATTGAAATTGTTGACATTGCCGGCCTTGTAAAGGGTGCAAGTAAAGGCGAAGGGCTAGGCAACCAGTTTTTGGCTAATATACGTGCCACAAATGCTATAATACATGTTTTGCGTTGTTTTGATGATGACAATGTAATCCACGTTGATGGCTCAGTTGACCCGATACGGGATAAAGAGATCATTGATACCGAGCTGCAGTTAAAAGACCTTGATTCGATAGAAAAGAAAATCCAGAAGGTTGAAAAAATGGCTAAAACAGGCGGTGATAAGGAAGCGAAAAAAACATTTGACGTTTTAACTGTTTACAAAAATCATTTGCTTCAGGGCAAGTCGGCACGTACGGCGCCTGTTGCTGAAGAAGACAAGGAATATATTGCAGATATCTGGCTGCTCACTGCCAAACCCGTAATGTATGTTTGCAATGTTGATGAAGCTGCAGTAAATACCGGCAACGCTTATGTTGAAAAAGTTAAAGCTGCGGTAAAAGAAGAAAATGCCGAGGTATTGATCATATCAGCCCAGATAGAATCAGAAATTGCGCAACTGGAAACTTATGAAGAGCGTCAATTATTTTTGGATGACCTTGGCCTTACCGAATCGGGCGTAAATAAACTAATAAAGGCCGCCTATAAGCTCCTTAACCTGGCCACGTACTTTACAGCTGGGGTGCAGGAAGTGCGCGCCTGGACCATTACAAAAGGCTTTACAGCACCACAGGCAGCCGGAGTAATCCATACCGATTTTGAAAAAGGATTTATCCGGGCCGAAGTGATCAAATATGAGGATTTTGTAAAATTCAATGGTTCTGAAGCCGTAATAAAAGAAAATGGCAAGCTAAGCATCGAAGGCAAAACCTATATTGTGCAGGATGGCGATATTATGCACTTCAGGTTTAATGTATAAGGGGATTAATTCAAAAGTTAAAATTCAAAATCATTTGATACGAGATTTTGAATTTTAACTTTTGAATTTATCTAAGCGCTTTCCGCAATTTAATTATTCGCATCCAGTGCAGTAATTTCATCACCGGGTAAACCGGATCTATTTCAAACCATTTGTTTCCAAAGTTGGCGCTATTGGGATGTCTATGGTGATTGTTCTGAAACAATTCTCCCAGCATTAAAAAGTCAAAAGGCGTGGTGTTTTTAGATTCATCCTTGTTATCAAAATTGGTATAACCATATTTATGCCCGCACCAGTTTACTATAGCCCCCTGTAAGGGGCCCATCATAAAATGAACAGGTAATAACAGGAACATCCACCAATGCGTTGCAAAAACAATATAGAAACAGGTATACGCCGCACCAAAAAGCAACCTGGATAGTATAGAAGAACCTATACGGTCAATTAAAGGCCATTCCGGATAGTAGCCCGGAAATTTTACTTCCGGGTCCTTTGTTCTTTGCAGATGGTCTCTAAAGGTTATAATGGTAGCCTTCATCATTTGATAAATATCTGTAAAAAAATGAGGCGAGTGCGGATCCTGCGCCGTGTCGCTATATGCATGATGTTCCCGGTGCATCATAGCATAGGCGCGCGGATTTAAAAAAGAAGCGCCTTCAAAAAAGTAGGCCAATAAATAAAACACGCGTTCCCAGGTTTTACTCGTTGTAAACATACGGTGTGAAGCATAACGGTGCTGAAAGAATGTTTGAAAGAATAATGACAAAAACCAATGCGCTACAAAAAAAACAAGGATAACCATAAAAATTAATAAAAAGTAAATAAACCACAGTCCGGTTCACCAGTTTGTATGATGAATTCATGGCTTATTGATCGGGGAAAAGACAGAGAAAAATAGTGGATGATTCTTTGAATTTGACGATGCGTATGCGATGTTAGCAGGAGTGCTTACTACAAACGGGAGCAAACTTGTTTTATTACTCAAAAGTTATAATAGCCAATGCACTAAATAAATAAAGCCTTCATTGCTGAAAGCTTTATTCAATACTATAAACAGTATTTTACCTATAAATAAGATTGTAAAGCACCGCTTCTGGAAGAATGTTTTATTCTTTGCAGCGCTTTATCCTTTATCTGGCGAATTCTTTCTCTTGTTAATATAAGCTTTTCGCCTATTTCTTCCAGTGTGTGTGCATTGTTATTACCTAAACCGTAAAACAATATAAGCACTTCCCTGTCCCGTTCAGCTAATTTTGACAGTGAACGGTTAAGTTCAATTGCAAGGGAATCATGCATCAGGTAACTATCAGTTGTAGGGTCATTACTGTGCATTACATCCAGTAAGGTACCTTCCTCTCCCTGCTGAAAAGGTGCGTCAACAGATACCTGCCTTCCGGAATTGTTTAATGAATCAGAAATTTTTTCAACCGTTGTTTCCAGGGTTTCGGCCAATTCCTCCGGAGTAGGTTCTCTTTCAAATTCCTGCTCTAATCTTGATTGCGCCTTCCTGATTTTACTCAGATTCCCTATTTGGTTTAATGGCAAACGTACTGCGCGTGATTGGTCAGCAATTGCCGAAATCACAGATTGCCTGATCCACCATACAGCATAAGAAATAAATTTAAAGCCTTTGGTTTCGTCAAAACGTCCCGCTGCTTTTATCAAACCTAAATTTCCTTCGTTTATTAAATCACCAAGTGTAATACCCTGGTTTTGATATTGCTTTGCAACAGATACAACGAATCGTAAATTTGCTTTTGTTAGCCGCTCCAAAGCAGCCTGATCACCATCCCTGATCTTTTGCGCCAGTATAACCTCTTCCTGGGCAGTAATTAAATCTACTTTTCCAATTTCTGTCAAATATTTATCAAGCGATTGGGTTTCACGGTTCGTGATGGATTGGGTTATCTTAAGTTGTCTCATTTAAAGGGGGTTATGCAGTTAACAATAGGGCTGCAATTTCTTAATTAAAACTTTTCTGTTTATCAGAATTGATAGTGAATTCTTTGGTTCGGCCAATTCAACTATCGGCAGGTATAGTGTTACTACCTGTAGCTCGACCTGTTAGCATTACCACGGTTGGGGCTGCGGCTACTATTTTGTCCGCCGTCATCTTTCGCTTCCGAAACCAATATTCTGTTTCCATAATAGTCCCCTCCGTTCATATTCCTTATTGCATGTTTTGCTTCGTCGTCATTAGGCATTTCAACAAAGCCAAATCCCCGGCTTTGGGAGGTTCCGCGATCTTTAATGATCGTAAGAGATTTTACCTGTCCAAAATCGCCAAAAACTGCTCTTAATTCGGCCTCTTCCACCTGCAAAGGAAGCCCGGTAATAAATATTTTCATTAACTATATCGGTATTAAAAACAAATCAGATTTACTTAATTCAATCAATACCTGCTTAATTGGTCTTTATAAAATAAAAGCATTCTCCATTTACGGGAGAATGCTTCACGATTAACTATTATAGTATTTTAAGCTACTTTTACATCTACCGCGTTAGGACCTTTACGGCCTTGTTCTACTTCGAACTGTACAGTGTCATTCTCGCGAATGCTGTCAATCAGTCCTGAGGAATGAACAAAGATTTCGCTACCACCATTACTTGGTGTAATAAATCCGAAACCTTTTGCTTCATTAAAAAATTTTACTGTTCCTTGTTGCATTATATTTATTTTAAATTTTACGAAGATACCTTAAATTATTGATTTAAATACTTTCATTAAAATAAAATGCATAAAAATATTAAAACAACAGTTTGAGATGACATATCAGGATACTTTTTGGAAAATGATTAAGGTAAATTTAACGAAGAGACCTAATATAACATTAGAAAAGCTTGTTTATCGCTCAAAATCATCTCCTACGTTGTTTTCAAAAAACACCGATTATCAGGTCAGGTTATCAAAAGGCAGTACTATAGTAAATTCGGTATACTCACCTGCATTGCTATTCACTTTAATACTTCCTTCATGCCCTTTAACCACCGTGTCATAGGCCAAAGACAGGCCCAATCCTACTCCTTCATAAGTTGGCTTCGTGGTAAAAAATGGCTGCATAATTTTGTCTTTTATCGCCTCAGGAATCCCTGTACCGTTGTCATTTATGGTTATAATCAAATGATTATTTCTTTTAAAAGTAGTTACCGTTACCCTGGGTTTATACTCCTCCCCCCTTGTTTTCTGTTTCTCTTTTATTGCATAAAAAGCATTATTAAACAAGTTAAGGAATACCCGCCCAATATCCTGTTGAACTACGCTGATCTCAGGCAGATACGGGTCAAAATCAGTAATGAGTTCCGCATTAAATGTTTTGTCTTTTGCTCTAAAAGCATTGTACGAAATTTTTAAAAACTCTTCAGCCAGGTTATTTATATTGGCTAAATGTTTCCCGCCGGTACTACCGTGCGAATGTTGCAGCATTCCCTTTACAATATAATCGGCCCTTTTACCATGCTGGTTTATTCTCCTGAGGTTTTGAGTCAAATCTCCGGCAATCTTAATTGTATTGTTATAGTTACCCGCTGTCAGTTCCTCCTTCAGCTCATCAAGTAATTCGACGCTTACCTCCGAAAAATTATTTACAAAATTAAGCGGGTTTTGTATCTCGTGTGCAATCCCGGCAGTGAGTTCGCCCAAAGAAGCCATCTTTGCGGATTGTATCAGTTGAGCCTGGGTGGTTTTTATTTGGTTTAAAGCCTTTTCAAGATCATCACGCTGCGCTTCTATTTCTTCCTTTTGCTCCAGTACTTCTGCTGTGCGGATATGTACAGTATGTTCAAGCAGCCGTTTCTCTTTTATAATGCTGAGTGACCGAAAATAAATAAAGATCCAAATCCCGCCCACCAGGAGCAAAACAAAAAGAGTATAAGCCCAAAATGTTTGCCACCAGGGCGGAGTAATATTAATGATAATACTTTTTTCGGTAACTAATCCCTTAATGTCAATACTCTTTACTTTGAAAATATATTTACCTGGTGGTACATTATAATAGTCTGCCCTTCCATCAAGGTATACAGCGTGCCATTGGTTGTCGTAATTTTCAAAGCTATAAAAAACGTGCGTGTCGCCCTTTTCATTAACAAAGTCAATGCTGTTAAATTCAAAAGAAAAGGTATCTTGGTTATATTTTAAATTTATTGTTTTTGTATTGGAAAGTGGGTGGTTTAAAATCCCATTTTTTGTTGGATAAACAGGGATATTGGCTAAATAAAAGCTGCTGATTATTAGTTTTGGTACAGGTAAATTCTGCCATAATCTATTTGAAAAAAACGCAAAATATCCTGTGTTATCTCCAAACACAACCTGCCCGTTGTGCAGCGTACGCCCTAATTTAAGAAAAAGCTTGTCGACACCGTGGTTTTGCCCGTAAATGTTAACTGAATTATTTTGTAAATTAATTTTTATAATTCCATTGTTTGTACTCAACCAGATGTTTTTATCATAGTCTTCATCAATGAAGCCAATTGAAAAGGCTATGAATATATCAAATGGTGAAAAATCGTCTGAGTTTCCATTGTATTTAAAAAGACCGTGATCGGTCCCCACCCATAAATTTCCACGACTATCATTCAACAAGCTTTCAACAAATACATTATTGAGGTACCTTTTAAATTGATTTGTTTTGTTGTTAAGTTTATTTAATCCGTTAGCGGTTGCCACCCACAAATTATTTTTTTTGTCGATAGTTATCGATTGTACATTGTTATTGCTTAGGCTGGTACTATCGTTTTTGTCGTATTTAAGTTGCTGGTACGTTCCATTTTTGGTATCCATCAACTCCAATCCCTTAAAGGTTCCAAGCCATAGTTTACCGGGCCCGGCTTTTTTTATGTAATTCAGGGTATCTGAAAGCAAACTGTTTTTTTGGGAATGATAAGAGGTGAAAATTTTAGTTTTAGGATTAAACTGGTATAAGCCATGAAAACTTGTGATCCAAAATTTATTTTCCTGATCCCTTTCAATATAAAATAATGAAAGATTTTTTTTTGGCTGCTTTTTGTCGGCATAATACATTTGGTGGGCAGTGTCGCTTAACTCATGTATCAATCCTTCACCGGTTACCATCCACATAGTATTGTCGGCATCTTCTACGAAAGAAGTTACTGCTTTGCCTATATATTTATGCGGCAGGTTGGGTTGATATGGACTAACCTTATAAATTTGAGTAGTTTGCCAGGGAATAATCCAAATTACTCCTTCCCTGCTTTTATAGGCACAGCAAAATTTATTTGAAACTATTTTTTCCTTGCTTTTTTTGTCAGAACCGTACCACTCCGTTTTACCGGTTGCCGGGTCATATACATTAATCCCTCCCTCAAGCGTTCCGATCCATATTTTACCAAACACATCTTCATTAATAAAGGTAATGTGGTCATCTGCATAATCTAACGTATTTTTTATTGCAGGGCGGCTAAGGGCTTCAGGATGGTTGGGATTGTATAAGTGACGTGTAAACTTCCCGGTTTTTCTATTCATTGTGAGTAATCCATCCCCGGCAGTGCCTACCCAAAATGTACCGCGGCTATCTTCAAAAATTGCTCTAACCCTATTATCCGTTAAACTTTCAGGATCATCAGGTTTATGCATATACCTTGTAAATTTTCCTGTTTTTTTATCCAGCTTATTTAGCCCGCCTTCCCCTCTGGGTGTTTCATACAAAAAAGCGCTTCCTGTACCTACCCAAATGGCACCCTCCCGGTCTTCATAAATTGTACGCACCTGTTTGTTACTCAAACTTGTTGTATCGTTATAATTGTGCGAAAAGTGTTTAAAATGACCGGTCTTTGGATCGAATTTTTCCATTCCGTTACTTGTGCCTATCCAAAGTGTCCCTTCATGGTCTTTAACTATCACGGTCACCGTATCAGAGGAGATACTTGCCGGATTATTAGGTTGATGCCGATAATGCGTAAATTTTTTTGTTTCAGGATCAAGGTGGTCTAATCCAGCGCCAAATGTGCCGATCCAAATTGTTCCATCGTTGCCGGCGCAAACACTTTCTACCCTGTTAAGCGCTAAAGAATTTGGGTTAGCAGGCTCATGTTGATATAAGCTATAGTTATGCCCGTCATATTTAAACAATCCTTCGTAAGAACACAACCATAAATAGCCTTGCTGGTCTTGTGTTACTCCCACTATTGCCGTCCATGGCTGCTCTTTGGGAGGATCAATTAAAGTAAAATGTATGTTCTGTGCATTGCCGCCAACTTTTAACGCAATTATATAGATTATTAAAAGCCAGTATTTTCTCATAATCAAGCTTTACCATTTTCAATACGATAGTGTTCCAGCATAACCAGTCGCATTTCCCTATAAATTGCCCCAATAACTTACACAATACTAAATAAATTTTCTATATATATTATATAATATTAACTAATAATAAATTAACAAATGATAGTTATTCAATGTTTTCAGGTCTGTCGGAGAATAATACCGAAATTGATTTAAGATTATAGAAGCTTCATTCTGCATTTTAGAATATACCGAAACCATTGACGATACTGTATCGGTAATCAGCAACATTACTTGGGAAGAGTAGAACTTAACCGCCCAGATCCGGTTGCTGAGGAGAATTATTTTCCTTGTTGTTGTCAAATTTCAGTTTGCCGAATTTATAGCTTAAGGTGATACCGAATGACTGCACGGGTACCAGCCTCAAGTTGGTTTGGTTAAAGTTTGATCCAAAAAGTGTTTGTTTTTGGCTGATATAATAGTTAAACGGGTTTGCAGTTGTTAAACCGATGCTGGCATTTTTATTCAGGAACTGCTTTCTAACCGCCATGTTATAATTAAAAAAGGAAGGACGCGTACTTTGGATATTTTTTTGTGATGAATTGTAATTACCAAACACCTCCGCTA
>JAQBOU010000120.1 GCA_028287865.1 Mucilaginibacter sp.
CCAAAGCATAAAAAAACGCTCAAGAGATCTGTTTTGCCTTATATAGGCTGCTTCGTCAATACTGAAATGATCATCAATAACTTCCCGGTAACTAAAAGAATGATTTATGAATTCAACGTCTGCACCAAGTGCAGAGTTTGAAACAGCAAGCAATATCCAATCACCCGAGTGTGAAATATTGTAATGTAAATCTGTTTTACCGGCATTTGCCACGTAAGGTTTTTTGTTTTCCCCTATATTAAATTCTATTAGGCGGGGAGGAAGTCCCATGTATTTGCCTAAGATACATCTTAAGGAACCACGGCTTACAATAAACCGGTTTTTGTCATTGATACGGAGATATTTATTTGCCCGTTTAATTTCATCGGGATGCATTACTGAAAGAAAGTAATCGAGAGCAGGCAAATTTGAATTTACATTGATCCGCCAGGCATCAACCAGCACATTATTAACTATGAAGTTGCATTTTTCGGAATTTAACCAGCTTATATTCTCTAAATACCTGGTGTAAATTTTAATCAGGCCCATATTTAAGTCTTAAGTCGAAAGCCGTTAGTCTTAAACATAGACTTGCACTTACCATGGCAATTTACTTTTTTATTGCTTCATCAAGGCATTTTTGTAATACCCCGGCAAATATTTTATCATTTGGCGCCTTAAATATTGTATTATGCTCCCCGGGGATATCATGTATATTAACGCCTTTTAAAGCATATGGCTTCCATCCAAGGTGTTCAAAATCATCCATGTAAAATGTGCGTTTCTTCGCGCGAAATACTTCAATTGTGATATGGTAAGGTTTTAACCGGTAATGTTTTTCAGCATTAGCGTTCGTCTCATCAATTTTATTGGAGTAACCAAAAAAACCAGGTTGACTTTGATCTTTGCCATATTTTATTTTCCAATAGGTACGGATAAGCTTGCGTTTTAATGATGTACCCTGGTCGTTAATCGTTTCTTTAAACCCATTTCTAAAAGTTGCTGCGTAAATCACTTTGTCTAAAAAGAACCTGCCTCTTTTGAACAGTTTTACCGGAAAAGCATCATAATGCGGCGAACGGTAAGCATAAGTATCAAACATTGCCAGCATTTTTACTTCTTTGCCCAATGCCTCTAATTGCCTGGCCATTTCGAAAGCAATAATCCCACCGAAAGAATAGCCTGCAAGTGCATAAGGCCCGGTTGAGTTTTGCTCCATAATTGAATTTATGTAATGTTTGGCTATATCTTCAATTCTGGTTAAAGGGGCATCAACACCATTCAAGCCTTTTGCCTGCAATCCATATACCGGCTGGTCCGGCGACATATTCATCGCCAGCGTATTAAATAACAATACGTTAAGCCCGGCACCGTGTACCATGTACAAAGGCATTTTATTTCCTTTTGGTTTTATCGGAACCAGCGAATCCCATTTTATAGATTGATCTCCGGATTCAAGCAGGGCGGCCAGTTTTTCAATGGTCGATTTTTCAAATAAAGCAGCAAGCGGCAAGCGTTTGCCTGTTTCTTTTTCAATCCTTGTCATTACCTGTACGGCAATCAGGGAATGTCCGCCCAATTCAAAAAAATTATCCCGAACACCAATCTTTTCAACTCCAAGGTATTCTACCCAGATACCGGCAAGAAGGTTTTCTGTAGCTGTACGGGGAGCGGTATAATTATCGACTTCGTCTGATGTTATTTCATGCTTTGAAAGTGCTTTTTTATCAATCTTACCATTAGGCGTCAATGGCATGGCTGGGATAACTATAAAATTATCGGGCACCATATAATCAGGCAGACTGCGTTTTAATTCGTCTTTCCAGCTTTGTATTTGTGGAGTACTGTTCAATGAATCATGGTTAACTACAACAAATGCAACCAATTTATCAACCCCATTGTTATCAGGTCTTGCAATAACCACCGCTTCTTTTATTTCATCTTCCTGTGCTAAATGATATTCAATTTCGCCGGTTTCAATACGATAACCTCTTATTTTTACCTGCGCATCTATCCGGCCAAGGCATTCAATTTCACCGTTCGGCAAATACTTGCCCAGGTCGCCGGTACGATACATTTTAGATTCCGGAAATTTTGAAAATGGATCGTCAACAAATTTTTCGGCAGTTAACTCCAGGCGGTTTAAATAGCCTTTTGCAACGCCGTCACCACCAATATAAATTTCGCCTGCCACGCCAGGCGCCAACGGGTGTAAAAATTTATCTAAAATATAAATGGAAGTATTATTAATTGGCCGGCCAATTGAAATTACTTTATCAGCTTCAGTTACCTTTTTTACTGTAGACCATATAGTGGTTTCAGTAGGGCCATAAACATTCCATAACGATGTTGTAGAATTTAAAAGCCTGTGTGCTAATTCCATCGGTAATGCTTCACCACCGCAAATTACTTTTATGGGTGTTGACTTGTCCCAGCCTGCTTCGAGCATTATACGCCAGGTATAAGGCGTTGCCTGCATTATGCTTACCCGCTCTTTTTTAATGATTTCGAGTAATGCACGGCCATCTTTTGCTGCATCAGTAGTCGCGATTATAATTTCAGCGCCAGTTAATAATGGCAAAAATAATTCTAATCCAGCAATATCAAAACTGATGGTGGTTACTGCGAGCAGTTTGTCATTTTCGGTGATTCCCGGCTCATTTTGCATGCTTATCAAAAAATTCACCAGGTTATGATGAGCTACCTGAACACCTTTAGGCATACCTGTAGAGCCTGAAGTATAAAGAATATAAACAAGGTCGTTTCCGGATACTTCCACTTCTGGATCAGTTGTTGGATAATTTTTGAGCGTCGGCCACAAATCTTCCAGAACCAATTCTTTTGCATGAGACTGATACTTGCCTTTATAAGTTTTTGAAGTTAACAGCACTTCCGCATGTGAATCTTCCAGCATATAAGTAATCCTGTTGATGGGAAATTGCGGATCTAAAGGGATGTAAACGGCTCCGGTTTTCATTATTGCCAGTAATACGATGACCACTTCGGCAGACCTGTCAAGTGCGAAAGCAACTTTGTCTCCTTTTTTTACATTGTTTTTAATCAGGAGCGCCGCCAGCTGATTGGCACTTTCATTCAATGATTTATAGCTGATCTTTTGTCCGTCAAACGTTACTGCTGTTTTATCAGGAACTTCTTTAGCACGTTGGCCGATTAACCTGTGGAGGGCAGCATGTTTTAAATAAGGGTACCTGGTATTATTCCATTCAGCTAACTGCTGCGTTACTTCGTCCGAATTTAACATTCGGATATTTCCGATTTGCTCTTCGGGATTATTTACCAGCTCACGCAATAAAAATGTAAAACCATCCATCATTTTTTTAATGGTAGCTGGTTTAAACAGTTGGCTATTGTATGACCACTCCAGTGTGGGAGCTTCATTCTTTCCGGCAATATTTAAAAATAATTCAAAATTTTCATATTCGCGGGGATTGCTGACCAGTGTATGTTGTAATCCGTAAAATTCAACATCGTCATCCAATCCCATATCGATATTAAACATCACCGGGATCAATGGTATCCTTGAGGGATCACGTGGAATGCTTAATTTTTTTAATAAGCTTCCGAACGTATATAACTGGTGCTCGTAGGCGTCGAGAACTTCAGTTCGTCTTTGTTTTAAATAAGCTTTAAATGATAGTTCACTTTTTGGGATGCTTCTTAACGCTAATAAATTTACGCAATGCCCAACCAGCCTGTAATTATTGGTAGCCGCCTGGCCAGCTGATGGTAAGCCGATTATAATTTCATCCTGCCCGGTTACTTGTTTCAAAAAAACTTCAAAAGCGGCCATAAGGGTTGTCACAAAACTACTGCCCGTGCTTTTTCCAAGCCTTTTTACTTCGTTGGCCAAAGTTCCGTCCATCACAAAATCTGCGCGATGGCTTTTAAAAGTGCGTAAGTGGGGGCGGGGGAAATCAATTGGGAGGTTTAACAGGTGATCACTGCCTTCAAACTGTTTAAGCCAGTAACTTTCTGTTTCTTTATAGGATGGTGTTTCTTCAAGGGCTAACTGCTCAAGTGCATAATCACTAAAAAGCGGTGCCTCTGGCAGCAGAACGGATTCATTTTTTACATAAGCAGAATAAAGCTTACTCAGATCCTGCATCATAATACCTATTGACCAGCCATCACATATAATGTGGTGGGCTAAAAAGGTGAGGTTATGTTCAAGATCATCTAATTTAAAGAGGGCAGTTTTAAAAAGAGGGCCTGTTACCAGGTTAAATGGGGTGAGTACCTGCTCTTTATTATACTTTTTTATAAAATCCTTTTGCTGATCGGGTGGGAATGAAGAAATATCTTTGTAATCAATCCCGGGTGTCAGTGTTTTATAGATACAGATATTTACACCGTCCGCACTAAATGACATTCTGAGCGCCTGATGCATATTTACAACATCCTGCAGGGCACGCAGCATGGCATCTTGATCGAAAATTCCGGTCAGGACGAGCGAAAAGCTTTCATTGTAAGCACAGTTTGCTTCCGTTCCTCCAATAAGGCATGAGGTCCATATTTCCACCTGTGATTCAGTTGCCGGGGCTACCAACGAAATTTCGGGCCCGGCAAAAGGATCAAATTCAACCGGGCTTATATCCTGCATGATTTCGTAATTCTCCAAAACTAATTGCCGTTTAATTTAACCTGTAAATATTTCCCCGGGTTATTGTCATCACTGATAAACCAGCCCGGATTTCCATCCTTATCGCGGCCAAGTCGCGCGCCGGGAAAGGGAGATTCCATCAATGGATTTAGCGGTGATTTTGTGGTGTTTGTTTTTCCGTTCAAAGGAAAAAAACCTGACTCAATCAGTTCATCAACGCTTTCCCTGAATTTTGCAATGATAGTATCGACATCTGCCTTAGTATGTGCTTCCGTTAAAAAGCAAGGGAAAAGGTCCCAAATGTGGATGCCTTTTGCACGCATCAAGGTGAACAGTAATTCGCCGTAAGGCAATTCTTCTTTAAATTTGATCTTCCATAAAGAACCGAATGATGGGATAAACAATGGTAAACCTTTGTTTTCGCAAATAGCATTTAATTCGACAGCCAGGTATTGGGTAAGGTTGTTTAATCCCTGCTGTAACGCGGGCCCTTTTTCTTTCATGTATAATAACGAAGCCTTTGCTGCTGCAAGCGCTAACGGATGCCTTACAAAAGTACCTGCAAAATAGGTTACGCCCGCTTCCGGTTGTGAATTGTCTCCGTATTCCCAGAAACCGCCGTCGAGTGCGTCCATATATTGTTTTACACCTGCTATGGCGCCGATAGGCATGCCACCACCAATCACTTTACCATAAGTACCCAAATCTGCTTTCACGCCAAACATAGCCTGGGCGCCTCCTGGGTGCATTCTGAAGCCCGAAATTACCTCGTCAAATATTAAAACAGTGTTTGCACTTTGAGTGATCTGCCTTATCTTTTTAAGAAATTCAACCGGTTGATATTCCGGCCTCCTGCTTTGTACAGGCTCAACCAATACCGCCGCCAGTTCATGCGCCCTTTCCTGGATGATCCTTAAAGATTCATCCGTTCCGTAATCCAGGATGAGCATGTTTTGAACCACCTCGGGCATAATACCGGGAGCGGCGGGAATAGTTTTTAACTTTTTAGTGCCACGGACGATAACCTCGTCGTTTATACCATGGTATGATCCGCTGAAGGCGACAATTAAAGAACGGCCCGTAACGGTGCGGGCAATACGCATAGCGCCCAATACCGCCTCCGAACCGGTGTTGCATAAAGCAGAGCGGTCGAAATCCGTAAATTCGCAAATGAGCTTACAAACATCACCGGCAAGCTCATGCTGCGGGCCAATTTCATAGCCGTTTTCAACCTGCTCTTTCACCGCCTCTTTAACTACTTCCGGCTGATAGCCTAAAAAGCTGGAACCAAAGCCATTCAGGGCATCAATATATTCGTTACCATCAATATCCCAAACGCGGCTGCCTTTTGAACGGTTTACCACGATTGGATAAACTATTTCTTTTGTTAAAGGCCTGAACCCGCTAACAACGCGCGGATCAGCCATATAGGAGCGATGTTTTTGTGTATATTCTTTACTCCCTTTTGTTTTGCTGTTGTACCTGAGCGTTAATTTATTTAAAAAGGATTGTTGTTTTTCTGTAAGGCCCTGTACCTGTTTTTCAATACGGGCTGTAGCGCCGAAAGGCTTTTTGATTTCTACCTGTTCTTCGGGCGTTAAATCGTAGTGAATGGTTGATGCTGCAGTTGCGGCAACCGGTGCAGCCGGAACTACTACTTGCAGTTGAGGTACATTTGCATTTTGCATTAAAGCAAGCTGGCTCGCCAGCATTTGTATCTGCAGTGACATTAAATCCAAAGCCGGACTATTAGACGGGACAGGAGCGGGGATTGCCGTGGAGTTGTACACTGGTTGCTGATAATTTTTCATCACCGGCACGGCCTGTGGTTTATAAACTTCAGTAGGTAAATTTGCATCCAGGTAGGCTGCCAACAGTTGAATGGTATTATATTCTTCAAATAACTTCCTGAACGTTATGGGAACATTAAACTCTTTTTTAAGGTTTGTTGCTATTTGAGTTAACGAAAGAGAATCAAAACCAATTTCGATAAAATTCATATTATCAGTGGCCGCATCAATCTCAATTCCGGATGTGTCTTCAAAAAGCTTCTTAAGTTTTTCAGTTAGCAGTTCTTGTCTCATTAAGGCGTTGTCAAAAGGTTTATGTTCTGTTTTTATAGTTAAGGCCGGTATTTCAAAAGTCGTTGTCACGGCGTTTTGCGATATAGCAGCATCCAGCCAATAGCGTTTTTTATCAAATGCATAAGCTGGCAAGTTTAATTTAATGCGTTGCTGATTTTGATAAAAAGCCGCCCAAGCCGGATCAATCCCATTGAGCCATAACTGGCCTAATGCCTTTAATACGGAATAATACCCGGTATGTGTTTCGTTTTCTTCCAATCCGGATGCTATTGGCGTCGATTTGATACTGATTTGCTGACGGGAAAGGGTTGCCAGCGCGTTACCCGGTCCAACTTCCAGTAAAAACCGGCCGTCTTCTTCCTGCAGGGTATCAATAGCATCCGCAAAACGCACTGTTTTACGCAGATGATCTGCCCAATATGCAGGACTAGTTGCTTCTGCTTCGCTCATCCATTTACCTGTAACGGTTGATACCAATGGTTTTACGGGTGGATTTAACTTTATTGTTTTTACAGCTGTTTCAAACGGCGCTATAATATTATCCATCATAGCAGAATGAAAAGCATGGCTTGTTTGCAATAAACGGCCTGGTATTTCTATTTCTTCCAAATGTGCTGCAAATGCTACTATTGAATCATCAGGGCCCGCTACAACACAAAGCCTGTTGCTGTTAATGGCGGCAATGGACACATTTTCAGGCAATATTGTTGTCAATTGCCCGGCTTCACATCGAACAGAAAGCATACTGCCACCGGCCACTTCACTAACAAGTTTTGCCCTTGTACATATTAAATATAACGCGTCATTCAGATTAAAAACCCCTGCAAAATGGGCGGCAACAAACTCGCCAATGCTATGCCCAATCAAAATGGTCGGCTGGATTCCCCAGCTCATCCACAGTTTTGTCATAGCATATTCTATTATAAATATAGCGGGCTGGGTATAAAATGTGTTTTTTATTTTCTCTGCGGATGTTTCATCATTTACAGATGAATAAATCACATCTAAAATATTCGCGTGCAGTGTATCTTTTAATAACGCAATACATTCGTTTACGGCCGCTGCAAAAACAGGTTCATTATCGTACAGATCACGACCCATGTTTACATATTGCGATCCCTGGCCGGGAAACATAAACACAATCTCAGATGCTTTTGCGCTTAGTTTTTTCGACGAAGATCCATCCTGGTTTTCAGCAATCAATTTTGAAAGTAAGTCGCTGCTATCACCAGCTATTATAAACCTGCGGGAGTTGAAATCGGCCGTTGTGTTTTGTAATGTGAAGGCTATGTCGGCAATATTTATATTTTTATTATCTTCGATAAAACCAGCAAGCTTTTTAGCATAATTAGCCAGGCTTGTTCCTGTTTTTGCCGACCAAGTAATTAAACTCAATGGCTTTGAAACCCCCGATAACACAGGCACACTTACGTATTCTTCCAGTATCACATGCACATTGGTGCCGCCTACGCCAAAAGAGCTTACACCGGCGTATCGTTTTTCTTCAGATTTCCAGTCGTTTAATTGATCATTTACATAAAAAGGGCTTTCATCCAGGTTAATATTCGGATTAAGCTTGTTGTAGAATAACGATGGAGGTATTTGCTGATGTTTTAATGACAACACCGTTTTAATTAATCCGGCAATACCCGAAGCGGCTGTTAAGTGGCCTATGTTGCTTTTTACCGAACCAATGGCACAAAACTGTTTCTGTTTCTGAACACCAAATGCCATAGTAAGACCTTCCATTTCTATGGGGTCTCCTAACGGGGTTGCGGTACCATGGGCTTCAATGTAGCTGATGGAAGATGCATCAATGCCAGCGTCTTGCATCGCCATGGTAATTACACCAGCCTGTCCCTGCGCACTGGGGCCGCCAAAACTGCTTTTATCAGCGCCGTCGTTATTAATGCCGATGCCTTTAATTACTGCATAAATGGTATCGCCGTCACGTTTCGCATCTTCCAGACTTTTTAAAAGAACTACACCGGCACCATCACTAAAAACCGTTCCTGTCGCAGCTGCATCAAATGGTCTGCAATGGCCGTCTTTGCTCATAATGGAACCTTCTTCATAAAGATGCCCGCTTTTTAATGGCGAAGTTATGGAAGCAGCACCTGCCAGCGCAATTTCACATTGACCGTCCCTTATACTGCTTACCGCCTGCGCGATAGCAAGCAACGAAGTTGAGCACGCCAAATAAACGGCAACCGCCGGCCCTTTCAGGTTTAGCTGGTAAGCAGTACGGGTGGCTATGTAATCTTTTTCATTTAATAACCGGGTATTAAATTGGCCGGTTTTTTCAATCAGATCTGGGTGTGCCAAAACGTTATTAGTGAAATAAGTATTGTAACCGCAACCGGCAAATACACCAACTGCACCTGCATATTTATGCGGCAGGTAGCCGCTGCTTTCTAAAACTTCCCAGGCAATTTCTAAAAAGACACGTTGCTGTGGATCCATTAATTCAGCGGAACGCGGATTGAAGCCGAAGAACTCCGCATCAAACTCATCCGCCTTGTCAATAAGGCCCCTTGCTTTTACATAAGCAGGGTCATTTTTTAAATCCGATGAGATAGAGGGATCAAGTTCTGCATCGCTGAAAAAGGTGATGCCTTCCCGTCCTTCGGTAAGTAAATTCCAAAATTCTTCAATCGTATTGGCGCCGGGGAAACGACCTGACATACCTATGATGGCGACATCCCGGTTACCGGTATTCTTTTTTGTAATTTCCAATCCAGATTGGGAACGTGGTGAAACCCGGGATCGCGCCACATTTGGGATGTGGAGGCCGGAGGTAACCGATGTGGATTTCTTAACATTCCCCAATAAATTGGCAATGCCACCAACGGTAGGAAACTGGTATAATTTGGTGATTGGTACTTCATAACCAAAGCGGTGTTTTAATTCGGACACCGTTTTTAACGCAAGCAATGAATTGCCGCCTAAGTGGAAAAAGTTATCATCAACACCTATCTTATCGATCAATAGTAATTCTGACCAAATACCGGCTATGTTTTTTTCAATACTGGTGGAGGGCGCTTTATATAAAACATCCAGTTCCGGCCGCTGCTGATCCGGCTTTGGTAAATTTTTTCTATCCACCTTGCCACTGGTGGTTTTAGGCAGCTCATTCAGCCAAACATAGGCCGAAGGGTGCATGAAATCGGGCAGGTGCTGCTCAATATGTTTTCTTACGTGATCAGTATCCGGGTTGTTTTTGGTGGATACAAGGTATGCTACCAGTCGTTTTTGCCCTACAATATCTTCACGTGCGATCACAATAGCCTGCTGGATGTCGTTTAACCGGTTGATCAATACTTCTATTTCACCCAATTCTACACGGTTACCGCGGATCTTTACCTGGGTATCTCTGCGGCCCAAATATTCAATATTGCCATCGGGTAGGTATCGTGCAAGATCGCCTGTACGATAAATGCGGGTAGTTTTATCTTCGGTTTCTTTCCAGTCGATAAATTTTTCGGCAGTCATCTCCGGGCGGTTTAAATAACCGTCGGCCAAACTTAATCCGCTTACACAAAGCTCGCCTGTTTCTCCAAATGGAAGTTTATTGAGCGCCTCATCGAGGATAAATATTTCTGTATGGTCAATAGGAACACCAATTGAAGGAAGTGCCGACCATTTTGAAGGGTCGCCATCTAATTTCAATTCGGTAACTACATGGGTTTCGGTAGGGCCGTACTGGTTGAACAGAACACATTCCGGCAGTTCCGAAAAGAAACGGACTATTTGCGGGGTGATCTTTA
>JAQBOU010000140.1 GCA_028287865.1 Mucilaginibacter sp.
TGAAATAACTAACCAAACTGTACAATCGCGGGTAAGGGAGGTAGAAACCATGAAGGCTTTAAAAGAAGCCGACGTAGTTACCGGAGCCGCCGTGGTACAAAGTGAAGCCAACCGCTATGCCGCCGAAGTAGTGATTCCCGACCTAAAACGGAGTATCCGCGAAACGGAGAACGCTATCGACCTGCTGCTTGGCCGGCCGGCCGGTCCGGTAACCCGCACCAAACTGGACGACCAACGGCCTGCTGACAACCTGCAAACCGGCATTCCGGCCCAGTTGCTAAAAAACAGGCCAGATGTACAACAGGCCGAATATGCTTTCAGGGCGGCGTTTGAAAATACAAATACGGCACATACTTATTTTTACCCGTCGTTTACTATTACCGCATCGGGAGGGTTTTCAAATTTAACACTGAAGGACTTTTTTATAAGTTCTATATTCTACAATATTGCTGCCGGGTTAACACAGCCCATTTTTAACCAGGGCATTAACAAAGCAAGATTAAAAATCGCACAGGCACAACAAATAGAGGCCCTGAACAACTTTCAGCAAACCATACTGGTAGCAGGCAACGAAGTATCAAACGCATTGTACGCCTATCAAACTGCTATTGAAAAAGACAGCTCGAGGAGCAAACAGGTAGCCGCGTTAACAAAAGCTGTTGATTATACCGAACAACTGCTGCGCTACAGCTCGGCAACTAACTATACCGATGTATTAACCTCGGAACAAAGCCTGCTGACAGCCCGCCTTAATGGTGTTAACGATCACCTGCAACAACTGCAGGCAATAGTAAACCTTTACCGGGCACTGGGCGGCGGTTGGAGATAGGATGTTTACCAACAGTTAGCAACACTTGGTAGTGTTGCTAATAACAATAGCCGCACTGGCAATGCTGTCAATCTAGATAATCTTTAAATCCAATTCATCAAGGTTCAGACGATTTTACCACATCTGTCATCCTTTCACTGTTCAAAATTTGTAAGCATAAAAAACATCGCCCCAACCGGAAGCGATGCATTGATTAATTATGACTTACTGAGTTGCTATTATTGCTGTATAAAAAAATCTTTTTTTCCGGCATCATCATACACGTGGATTGCTTTTTTTACTGTTTGATGGTTGGCGGTTACTTCAAGGGTATAATCGCCATATTCAAGCTGGTTAAGGATATAGCCTTTTTCCATTGTTTTGAACTTTGGCATTATATCTTTAAATATTGCTTCACCGTCCTTGTTGTAAACAATCACTATGGCTTTGCTGGCCTCCGGGCTGTTTACTTTAATATCGAGGCCTTTGTTTGAAGGCAGTGAGGAAAAAGTAACCATTTCTTTTGATGCGCCACCATCTGTCATAACTTTTACGGGGCTTGCTGCGAAAACGCTTACACTTGCTAATAAGAATAAAGCGGTTAATTTGATTGATGTTTTCATGATTTTTAAGTTTTAATGTTTTATTTAATTTGTGTTATTATCTGTTTGACAATTCAAAGAAACAACAACTAAAAACACTAAAAAAATCTAATAGACCACTACCTTTTAAGTATAGACCAACTGCGATAAACAGTCGGCAAACCGTTGTAAAGTACTCATAATTAGCAAAATATGTGCTTGGTCGGATCTTAAGCGGGATTCATCGGGGAAATCTTTGTGTTAGTCGGGTGAGGAAGCAATTGTTGAGTACAGATTGGTCACCAAACACAGTGAAGGATCTTCTCCGCCCCGCCGGGAAGCTGAATACTTTTTAGCTGAAGAAGATACTTCGCTCAGGATGGCAATTTGCAGATGAGTATGACAGGTGAAGCCAATAATTATTTCAGCGTAAATACCTCGAGTGCTATATCACCGCCATGACCCTGGCCCGGAGGAGGGCCCGTTGGCGGTGCTCCCATTGGCGGCATGCCATTGGGAGCACCTTGTGCACCCGGCCTGTTGCCACCCGGAGGCGGACCACCGGGGCCACCGGCACCACCCGCTATGTATATTTTATGATCGAGTACTGCACCGCCTACGCCATTACGGGCCATGTTCAGATCAGCGGTTTTGGTCCATTCATTTGAGGAGGCTGGATCAAGGTAGTAAACATCTTTTTGTGAATGGTTTTGAGTAGTCGCCGTAGCCCTTTCGCCGCCTATGTAGTAGATCCTGTTATCAAGATTAACGGCAGTACCGCCCCCTGTACCCAGTGGAAGTTTTGCAGGCAGCGTACTCCATCTACCAGTTCTAAAATCATAACAGTCCACATCCAGCATAGTCTGACTGAAAAAGTTCAGTTTATTTTCAGGGTCGCGGAAGCTGGTATTGCGACCTCCCACTGCATACAATTTATCGCCGACAACTACCGCCATACTATGGTCACGGATGTGCGGTGCATCGGGCAATGCCTTCCAGCTATCGGTAGCGGGATCGTACTCATCAAACATATTATTAGTGCCGCTGCTATGGCCGTGGGTTATACCGCACACCAAATACAACTTGCCTTTATACACAGCTTCTCCGGCACCTGCCCTGCGGCGGTCGGCGGGGATTTCGGCCAGCTTTGTCCAGGTATCTGTTCTGGTATTATAGCTATAAGCATTGGGCATGGGTGTTTGATTGGGAAAGCCCCCGTCATAAAAGGCATCCAGCACATAAATTTTATCGCCCAGAGTAACTGCCTGTAAATGGTGCATCACAACCGGCGCCACTGCCTTTTTTGTCCAGGCATTGGTTTTGGGATCGTAAACTTCAACCGGCATAGCAGGCCCATCGCCACCAATTAAATATAGTTTCCCTTTTGCAGCTACCAGGCTGCATTCGCTGCGGGCGTCTGCTTTGTTTTTTGTTTTAACAACCCGCCAGGTGCCCTCGCCGCTGTCTTGTGCAAAGGCGGTAATGGTTATAACGGCTGGTAAAATGAGGGTTATCAGTATCTGTTTCATGATTTTAATAAATTATTTATCACCTCTTGTCATCCTGAACGCAGCGAAGGATCTTCTTCGCTTTGCATTTAGGGACTTATCTCTATGAGAAAATCTTTCGTTATCGCTCAAGATGACAATTTGCAATGTCCTATCCTCCCGCATTAACCTCTACTAAACTACTGTTATCAACCCCATACTTTTTGGCGATGGCTTTTATGGTAGTGCCCTTATTTACTTTAAATGGTTTTGAATATTTATTAGCGTCAACAAATGAAGGGGTGGTACCATCGGTAGTATAAAAAACTATGATACCGGCTTTAGGGTTGGCAATGGTAGCGGTATTTCCTTTTATGCTGATAACAGGTTTAGCTACAATGTTCACATACTTTTCGGTACGGGCGTCTTGTATCACTCCCTGCCAGTTCATCCCGAAACCAAAGTCGTAAGTATGGCCTGCAGCATCGGTATAGCAGGTCATATCATGCGGAATATCTTCGTCCTGTAATTCAACTGTTTGCATATTGGCCGGCATCTGGAAGGGCAGCAAGCCCGATGGTTCGGCAACGCCTGTTAAAATATCCAGTATGGCCTGGTTCTGTACGCCAAAGCTGGCCACAATTGCGTTAGCATCTTTCTCAAATTCGGCAAGTATTGCAGGTTTGCTCAGGGTGATGGCAACTATAACGGGTTTGCCTTTCATGGCTGTCTTAGTTTCTTCAATGGTTTTTAAATCGTTGTAGTTGGCAGCGGTAATGGCTTTCCCTTTGTAGCTACGATTGGTAACACCGGGCTCTACCGGATCACCTGCGGCTATGCTGTGTTCTCGGGCTTCAGCAGCGGTATAGCTGCCATATTGCAAGGTGATAGGTACATATCCATTTGCGCCTTTGGCCTTGTCGTCCGCGTCATAACCTGCTCCGCCGCTTGGGCTGCTTACAAATACAATGGCATAGTCGGCCTTTGCCGGATCGTCCGTTACGGTAAAATACTTGCTTATCAAATCGGCCTGCACCGCATCATCCCAATGCTCTTTTGATGGCGGACCAAAAAAGCCTTTTATAGACGGAGTATACTTTTTAGGTAGATAAATGGTTTTGCCTTTTTGCAGCGGCAATACATTGCCCTGGTTCTTTAGCATCACGATGGATTTGAGCTGTGCATTGTAACCGGCGGTCATAAACTCCGGCTTGCCAACGGTTGTTTTGGTATGTTCAACTTCAAGGTAAGGATTTTCAAAAAGTCCTACCCTGAAAATATTGGTAAGCAGCCTTACAGCAGATTGCTCAAACCTTGCCCGCATAAATGCTTCGCCATGTTCTTTAACACCCATATTGTATGCTTCAATTACAGGGCGGGCGTCATTATTGCCGCCGAACTGGTCTACTCCTGCCATCAGTATTTTGTAGTGGCGTTCGGCCACCGTGGCAGTTTCCATCCCCCATGATTTCCCGGCAAAAATATCCGGTGTTTTGCCTTCATCAGCAGTAACCATCCAATCGGTACAAACCACGCCGTCAAAGCCATATTTGTTACGCAGCAGGTCGGTAATTAAATATTTACTGTAACTATTGCCTGCATTACCTTGCTTATCCCTATTGTACGAGATGGTATAATAAGGCATCACCGCCGAAACCATTTTGGTTGGGCCTGATAATTTTAATGCGCCATCAATAAACGACACCAGGTGCTCATCAAAGTTATTGCCGGGGTAAACGGCAAATTTACCATAGGCAAAATGAGCATCCCTGCCGCCTTCTTCAGGGCCGCCACCCGGCCAGTGTTTCATCATAGCATTTACGCTGTTGTAGCCCCAGCCATCTTTAATTTCGGCGCTGCCGGTAGAAGTTTGAAACCCATCCACATACGCACGGGCCATATCGGCATCCAGTTGCGGATCTTCGCCAAAGGTGCCGTTAATACGTGCCCAGCGGGGTTCTGAACCGAGGTCTATCTGTGGTGATAAAGCCGTAGCTATTCCCAGTGCCCTGTATTCCTGCGCGGCAATGTTGCCGAATTGCTGCACTACCGCGGGATCAAATGTTGCAGCCAAACCTAACTGATCGGGCCACTGTGAGATGGCGCCGCCGGCACCGGCCGTGTACTCCACGCCGGTGTTGGTGCTATGGCGGGGATCGGAGCTGTTATTAGCCGGGATACCAAAGCCTGCACCTTCTACCAATGCCTGTACATTATTGTTCCAGCGGGCTGCAACTTCCGGACTCTTCACCGAAGTGATCAGCACATGGCGCAGGTTATCTTTTAATAAAAAGTCTTTTTGCTGATCGGTTACCAGGGCGGGATCTATTCCACCCTCATTAAATTTTTTGCCGCTATAAGTCCCCGCACCAAACGGTCCGCCCGACATAGCGGGGATAGCCTGGTGAGCGCTATAGAGCATCAATCCTGCAATCTGGTCGATGGAAAGTTTGGATGCCAGGTCTTTTGCACGTTCATTTGCGGGCAGGCGCCAGTCTTCATATTTGTCAAGCTTACCGTTTTTGTTAAGGTCTTTAAAAGCCAGGCCATCCACAGTTAAAACTTTAATACCAGAGTTTGACGAATAGCCAAGCGTTGGGCCATTTGAATTTTTTACGAGGACGATACCTGCGCTATCTGCCAGCCCTGCCGACCAATTTTTAGTTGCATGGAATGGTTTTCCGGCAGACATTCCCGCCAATAAGAGCATAGTGATTGATGCTCCTGATAGCCACAGCACGGCAGGAACCTTAAGGTTTCTTTTCATAATTGAACACCGGATTACGGTTTAAATAATTGGTTATTTAAAATCTTGATAATAAAATAATGAGGCCAGTTACGCCATTGTGTTTTATTGACACATTAAAAGTAAATATAGTAATAAATAATTCAAATGTTAATCGATAAGTGACATACATAAATAGACGGGGGCGTAGTTTTAACCGATGAGTTGCTTTGAGATGGTATAGTTTTTTATCTTATTGTGCTCGTCTGTGACGTTCTAAACGGGCGCAAGCTCGTTATGAATTTGTAGCGGCCTGTACCTTTTTTGCTTTATATTTGATTTGAGGAAATGCCGAATGAGCCAGGTTAGAGAAATAAAGTGTCCGCATTGCGGGGAGTGGACCTTGTGGCAGGGGGATATTGATGACCGGTGCCTGTATTGCGGCGAGTTCCTTGAGTCGAGGCAGTTCTCTCGGGAAGTTGAAAGAAAGATCCGCAATGAAGTACTAAAAGAAAATGATTACTTTTTTATAAAACCCGAAGATGGTCCGGTTAAACGCCTGCTTAAACGCGTGTTAAACTCGCTGCGCTGGTGGGCTTTTTATTTGCAAATTGTATTTTTCATTTTCGTTACGCTGATACTGGTATTAATAAGCATACTCCCCGGATAATGAAAACACTGCTTAACCCATGGTTCATTACCGGCTGCGTTGTTTGGATCATTGTAATAACAGCTAGAAAATTTGGTCATCCGCTGCCCTATATTAATGGCTACATCAATGATTTTTTTGCGGTACCTGTAATTGCCAACCTTGGGCTTTGGTTTCAAAGGGTATTCATTATAAAAAGCAATTATTATGTACTGGCACCCCGGCATGTGATTTTTATTGTGCTTTATCTTACTATCGCTTTTGAAGTGCTACTACCTTTGTTATCCAAAACTTATACAGCCGATTGGATTGATGTGCTGCTTTATATCATCGGAGGTTTATTTTTCTACAGGGTGATGAATGTGGTAGAGACCAGAGGTTAAAGACTGGAGATTAGTTTTTAAATTAAAAGCACAGAAAATGCAAAACCTTTACCTTTCGCCTTTTTCCTTTCGCCTTTTTCCTACTTCTTAAGCAAATGTTCTGATCTGCGTGCCTGATTCTAATATTCTTGATACAGGGCAGGCTTTAGCGATCTGCATCAGCCGTTCACGCTGTTCATCTGTTACAGGTATTAAAAATTTGAGGTTGCGGTCTATCACCACAACTCTAATACCGTCTTTAATTTCATGGTACATGTTTAGGGCGACCACTATTTCGGGAATATCCCATCCTTTCCGGTCGATATACATACGCAACGTTGCCACGGTACACGAGCCCAGGGACGATAACAACAAAGTATAAGGATCGGGACCCAGTGCCTTTCCGCCGGACTTTTCGGGTTCGTCGACAATAAATTTGCCACCCCGCCACTCCACGGTGCATAAATACTTCACCATACCTATAGTGGCAACAACCGGTTCTTCAAATAAATATTCCATACAATATATTGGCGTAAATAAATTTAATAGTTTTTTCTTCATCCTGCCTTCAAGAGGAAGATTTCCAAAAGCCTTTACAGAAGACGAAGATATTCAAAACAACACATCAGCAAAAGCAGGAGTGCTATCCATTACTTTTTTGGCATAGGGACAAAGCGGCAGTATCTTCATGTGGTGTTCGCGGGCATATTCAACGCCTGCTTTTACCAGCTGCCTGCCAAGACCCTTCCCTTCATAGGCTTCATTCACTTCTGTGTGATCAATGATCATCTTTCCCGGCCCCGAAAAAATATAATGCATTACGGCTATCTCCCCGCCGTTATCTTCCATAAAAAATACACCCCGCTTACCGTCGTTTTTGTTTTGTATTTGCATTTGTTTAGCGATTTGAGGTTAGTGATCAGAAAATTAGTTAAGAAGCTGTGCGCGTGATCTGTTGTGCTCAACTAATCTTAAATCAAAACTATTCGATTTAAAATTAAAGAATAATACTTACATTTAAATGTATGGAGCCCATTACCGTAAATACGCTAAAAACTTTCGACACGTTAAAAAATGTACCCGATAACCAATTACAATGGCTTATTGACAACTGTATTATACGCCTGCTGCAGGATGGGGAGTACTTGACTGTTCAGGGTGAGCCTTTAGCCGGGCCGCATTTTCTTATTAGTGGCCGGCTGGTACTTTATTTAATACAAAACGGGATCAGGCGTGAAATTGCCACATCCGGGGCGGGCGATATTACCGGGTACCTGCCTTACTCGCGTGGTATTATTGCCACTGTTAGCAGCCGGGCCGTAGGAGAACTACAAGTAATGTCGCTACCTACGGAGCGGATCAGGGAGATGATCAGGGACCAGTTTGAACTTACACAGGCGCTGGTGCATGTAATGAGCAACCGGGTGCGCGAGTTTACAGCCTTGCAGCAGCAAAACGAAAAGATGATGGCGCTGGGCAAGCTTTCTGCCGGCCTTGCCCACGAATTGAATAACCCGGCATCGGCAATTGTACGCGATTCGGTATCCCTTATTGAGCACTTACGCGCAGAGCCGAAAACCTTCAAAAAGGTGATTGCCATTCAAATGGATGCCGGACAGGTAGATGCTTTAAATGAAGAATTATTTAAAGTACTTGCCATTAAGGAAAGACCCCGGTTAACACTAAAAGAAAAAACCAAACTGGAGGAAGAGCTGACTGGTTGGCTGGATGAACATCAGGTTGAAAACAGTTACGAGGTGGCGGAAAACTTTGCTGATTTTAATTTCAGCATCGAGGTAATGGAAACATTCGGCAGGCATATCCCGGTCAATTATTATTCGCCGGTATTTAACTGGATCAGCAGCCTGCTGGTAACCGAAAGAATGGTGGCGGATATACAGGAATCATCGCGCCGTATTGCCGACCTGGTTACCTCTGTAAAAACTTTTACCCACATGGACCGCGGATCGGATAAGCAATATGCTGATATCCATACCGGGATAAGGAATACGCTCACCATGCTGGGCCATAAGATCAGGAAAAGCAATATCACGCTGGTTAAAGATTTTGATGAAACACTGCCACCCGTAAAAGCGCTGATAGGCGAGCTTAACCAGGTATGGACCAACCTGATAGACAATGCACTGGACGCCATGGAGCCAAATAACAAAGGGACATTAACCATTAAAACCGAACGTGACCGGCAATTTGTACAGGTTTATATAGTTGACGATGGCCCAGGCATACCGGATGATGTAAAATCAAGGATCTTTGACCCGTTTTTTACTACCAAAGAAATGGGTAAAGGTACAGGCATGGGCCTTGAAGTAGTACAACGCATTGTGCACCAGCATAACGGATCAATAAGAGTGCAATCGGTACCGGGGAAAACGGAATTTATTGTTTGTTTCCCTATTGATGGATGATTTTAATTTTGGATATCGGATGTTCGATTTCGGATTTTTGAATCGATCCATCTTGTAAATAATTTAATAAAGTATTACACCTTTCACCATGGAACGACCCATAATATTTTCGATAGATGATGACCAGCAGGTGTTACGCGCTATAAGCCGTGACCTGAAATCGGTTTATGGAAAAGAATATAAAATTTTAAGCACCACCTCGGCAAACGAG
>JAQBOU010000145.1 GCA_028287865.1 Mucilaginibacter sp.
TAAACACTGGTCCAGGTAACTTAACGCACGATTGGATAATTTGTAAATTGGATTAAAACTTCTAAATAAATGCTCTTCCTGATATTCAGAATTTGGCGAATTAAAAGTATTCCACCAATGCCAATGAGGCGATTTTGAAAATCTCCTTATATGGCTGCTAATAAAATCGCTGTTTGAATTTTTTGAAGTGAAATCAAAAAAGAAATCCCATTTACCATTAAAATCCACATCGTTTTCTATGCACCAATAGGATGCATACTGTGGATGTTTCAAAAAAAAATCTAATACTGGAAAGTGGTTACTCCCCGGCACAACAGAATCTAAAATAGGTATATAATTCAGATCTCGTAATAAATCGTCATTAAAGGTAATAACGGGTAATTGGCTATTTGGTGAGAGGATTTGATTTTCTGTAGAATGATATAAAATAAACACATCACCGTAAGCGACTGCGGCCTCCTGTAATTTATTATAAAGCCGTATCGTCGACTTTGACAACTCATTTGTAATAATTAAAAAAGCCAGTTTGCCGGAGACTTTAACCATAACTAAAAAGCTAACAATTTAATTAATAAAATGTTTCACAAGGAAACATATTTTCTATTAAATATTATTTCTGTTTTATATTTACTTCAAGTTAATAAAAATAAAAAAAATAATTAAGTAATTATCGCCCGTTGTCAACAAATTAATATGCGTGGAAACTTTGTCTCCCGTAAAAATTTTTACAGTACCACGCAGCCTGATACTCTCTAAAATCACTGCCAAACCGCAGTTTGTTATAAAGTTGCCGATGAAATTTATAATTTGATAAATACCCGGAAAACAATTCCAAAAAGGGCCTGATCAATCTATATAGTTTTTTTATTCTACCCACTCTATCGTCTAAATAAACAATTCATCAAAAAATCATTCAAAAATTGCACATTTGCACATCCGCATAGCTGCACATTTAAAAGCACATTTGCACATCAAAATAAATGGATCAATACTTTATTATAGATTTCGACAGCACCTTTACCCAGGTAGAGGCTTTAGACGAACTGGCCCGTATCTCCTTAAAAAATCATCCCGACAGGGAAAATATCTATAAACAGATAGAAGACCTTACCAACGCCTCGATGGAAGGCAGGCTGTCTTTTACCCAAAGCCTGGAGGCAAGGGTTAAGTTATTACAGGCTAACCGTGAACATTTAAAACAGCTGATCACCCATTTAAAGAAAAAAGTATCTACCTCGTTTTCGCGCAATACCATATTTTTTAAGAATCATGCCGACGAAGTACTGATCGTATCCGGCGGCTTTAAAGAATTTATTATCCCGGTGGTAACCGAATACCATATAAAAAAGGAAAATATTTACGCCAATACTTTTGAATTTGACGAAGGCGGTAATATAATAGGATATGACCGCAGCAATCCCCTTTCGCAGGAAGGCGGTAAGGTTAAGTTATTAAAGGAGCTGAATTTGCCGGGTGAGATTTTTGGTATTGGTGATGGTTATTCTGATTTTCAGCTAAAGGAATCGGGCATGATCAAAAAATTCTTTGCTTTTACCGAGAACATCGAAAGAAAGTCTGTTGCTGAAAAGGCAGATCATATTACCCCAAGTTTTGATGAATTTTTGTTTATCAATAAGCTGCCAAGGGCTATATCTTATCCCAAAAACCGCATAAAATGTTTGGTAGTTGGTGATGTGGAGGAGGAAGCCCTCGCTCAAATGAAAAAAGAAGGTTACAACATCCGTCAGCGGGATGCAATTGAAGAAAAATATCTGGAGGAGGCCGGAATACTGTTTTGCGATGAGGATCATCAACCCACTCCTGAGCAGGTGCAAAATGCCGGCCGGTTAAAAGTGATTGGCATTTTTGGTAAAATAAGCGGGCGAAAACTGGCCGAAGCGGCCTGCGAAAACGGCATCATTATTTTCGACGACCCCAAGCATAATCCCCGCAACGATGATTTTATTCCTAAACGGGTAATGGCTTTTATGAACGAGGGCAAAACCCATACCAGCTGCAATTTCCCCGACCTGCAGCCGCCCCGTATAAACAATGCGCACCGGTTAATTCATATTCACAAAAACGTACCGGGGATACTGGCCAAAATAAACGATGTATTCGCCCGTCATAATATTAATATAGTGGGAGAGTTTTTGGTTACCAATGCACAAATTGTCTATGTAATAACCGATGTAAATACCGGCTATGATGCACAAGTATTAAATGAATTGAAGGCAATTGAGCAAACAATTAAGTTCAGGCTGCTGTATTAGAAGGAAGTCCATGGACGATGGACCATAGTCCATGTTAATTGATTGATTTTTAAAACAACGGAGCTACCCATCGGCTATGTACTAAACACAACCATGGTCTATGTACCATCGACTATGGACTAAATCTCCTTCATCGGCACCACCAGTACCGGCACTTCCGAGTGGCGCACTACGTGTTCAGCAACGCTTCCCATCAGCAAGCGGTCTAAACCGCTGCGGCTATGTGTGCCAATTACAATAAGGTCGGCCCCAAATTCTTTAGCACAAGTTATAATGCCATCGGCAGTGGAACCATATTCAGTGAAATGAGTTACTTTCATATCTCCGGCAAATCTTTTTATGGTGCTGTCAACGATACTTTCTGATTGATTTTTTTGAATGTCGAGTATTTCCATGCTCTCAATCCCGGCACCCTGCATGGGCAAACCCATTACAGGGTCAGAGCCAGTAGCCATTTGTGGCATCACAGCAGGTTCAACAATATTTACCAAACCTACCGCGGCGTTAAACTTGTGGGCAATATCAAACCCGTATTTCGCTGCGTTCTCGGCATACTTGCTGTCATCAATGCCGATAAGAATTTTTTTGATCATCATGAGTAAAAGATTTGGTAATAACTATAGTAACAACTTAAAGGAAATATGTTTTGCTTAGGTATAAATAAACGTTGTTACCATCCCCGTTATTATGGTTTGGGCTTATTCAATTGAAAGCCTACCGTAATTTGCAGGGTACCGTTGTTAGATTTATAAGTTCCCAAATCAGATGTCACTTTATACCCGCTTAAACTTTCCAAATAGGTGGCTTCAAAAACCCACCGTTTAAACTGTATGCTTGCGCCGCCGGAAAAACCCAGGTTAATAGTTTGGTCATATTTGGTTGCATTTAAAATCCCTGTGACCTTCGAAAAGTAAGCGCTATCCGACCGGATGGTAGCAGGCTGCAACACGCTGTTTGCACCTGTTTGTTTTACTGGTATATTTATTACAGGGCCTGCTTTAAAGCTTATGGTGTTGGTTACTTTATATTGTAAATAAATGGGGATGCTTATAGCATACTGCTTCCTGGAGGCGGTGATTTTTAACGATTGGCCCGAATCCACTTTACTTTGATTTGCATGCGCGTAAGTTGTGGTAATAGTTTGCGGACTAAAAAGCCGCACCTGCGAATTAATAGCCCAGTTAGCATTCAATTTGTAAGCGGCAAATAATCCAAAATATACATCGACGGGTGCGCTTCCATAAAAATTAGCATTTTGCTTAGCAGGGGTAAAACTTCCTGATGAATTTACCCCCATTAATATACCCCAGTCGAGATTTGATGGATTTGCTTTTTTTGTCGGTACAGTCTTTCCTTTTTTGTTTTTGACCGCTCGCGCTGTATATAAAAAGGGATTTGAGCCTATTTTTAAACTATTTTGTGCCAATACCTGTATTGTATTTGAAGGTGCTGTATTGCTTACGCGTGGCGATGGTATTACTACATCTGCATTACTATCATCGCTATTACCGCCGGCTGAAACTATTGCACTTTGGTCATTTTTATTACCAGCTATCTTCTGACTGGTTATTTTGGTTTGAACGATTGCCCTGGCTGGAGCATAAGATCTATGTCCATGATTCGCCCCCGGTCTCATTAAGCCGTTTTTACCGGATTTAAGCGTTGACGATGATCTGCTGTTATCCGTTTTATTCCCTTTATCCGCTGTAACTGAACCGCCAGATGCTTTACTACTATTTAGATTGATAAAAGCAGTTTGAGCTTTATTTTGCGCGCCTGTTGTGTTTTGTGCACCTGTTTTATTTGGCACACTCGTGTTATTTTGTGCACTCAGCAACGGGGAATTACTTTTATTGGCAAATGCAGCCGTTGCATTATTTTTATTAGCAGATGCTGTAGCTGTATTACTGACTACGGCATTAGATGATGGCCCGTTAGTTGTCGCTTTATCTAAACCCGGTTTAGCAAGATCAACATTTTGTTTGGTTACGGTTTGTTGTTGTAAAACCAGGCTGTCTTTATTGGCGCTTGAATCTTTTGTGGTTGATAATGAATCGCTGATAACCGAGTCCGCTAAAATTGAATTGCTTTTATGTGTTTTATATTTTGTTTGATGCTGGTGCTTCTTTAATAAAAACACATGCGAAGCCGTATAAACCATAGCTGCCGCCGAAAAAGCGATAAACAATTTAGGCAATAACTTTAACCCTTTAAAAACGGATGGATTTTTTCCAACAGGATGATTGGTTACCGGCATTTGCTGATCCAAAAGTGATTGCATTTGCAGCCAGTCAGTTTGCGGATCATCATTTATCTGCAATTCGCTTCTCTTTTTCTGCCAAAGCTTAAGGTAGTTCAATGACTTTTTCATTTTGCTTTGTTACTCCTTTCCTTTGGCTGATCAACGCTTTTCGTAGAAGGTTCAAGCAGTAGCCTTAATTGTTTTTTTGCTTCGGATAAGTGCCAGCGGGAGGTGCCCTCGCTTATATTTAGTTGTTCACTTATTTCTTTATGTGTAAAACCATCCAATACCGATAAATTAAAAACCGTTTGTGTTGCATAGGGCAGTGTCCGGATATTCTGTAAAATATCCTCAAAATAAAGCTTTTCTAAAACCGATGGGGATATAAAAGCATCGTCCCATTCCGGCTCATCAGTTGCAGCAGTATTAAACTTCAATTCTTTACGGCAAAGATCTATGGCGGTATAGATCATGATCTTTCTTATCCAGCCGCCCAATTCGCCTATCTCAGCGTCGAATTTTGTTATGGATTGAAATACTTTTAAAAAGCCGGTATTAAAAGCCTCTTTTGCAAGTTCTTTATCAGGTAAATAGTTGCGGCAAACCCGTAACATATCCGCGTAAAATAACTTATATAAGGCTTCCTGGTCCTGGCGGTTATTATTTATACATCCTTTAACCAGCTTTTCTGCCTGTTTTTTAGAAACATTCATTCAAAAATCCATTCCTGATGTAACTTAAAAAAACTCTTCGAAAGCTGTTCGATAAACGTTGGGTTAAAATCAAAATATTTTTTATTACTCATTAAAAGTACAGAATATTAAACAGGAGCAATCAGCCCTGGCAAATCGCACCCTTAAATATTAAAATTTAGTTACCGGTTTATTTGTTTAGGTGCAATCAAAACGCCCGAAGTATAGTCCCAGTTAAAGCTGATGGTTGTTGTTGTTACCACGATGCTTCCTGTATAAGTGGTTCCATTTAAAGAAACTGAAAGTGGAAATGTACCGTTAGCCAGGTGCCCGGGCTGATTTTGTGTGAAATTAATAACCACGGCTATAGGGCCATTGCCAATAACACAAGGTGATGGCTGCACAACGTCCACGAAATTTATACCATATTTATTATTAACCAGGCTATCAGCAGCCACCAGGCGGCTTATGCCGCAATAGTAATTCTTTGTTTGTGCAACCAAAACGATATAACTGGAATCTGCACTGCTATGAAAATAAGGCACCAGGGTGATCTGATCGCCTGTGAGCAGGGTAGTAGTATACTTTACCGGCGAATGATAAACCGAATCTGAAACTGTTATGGAAGCTGTAGCCGGGAGCCCTCCGTTATCAGTTACTTTAACCTGGTAATAGCCTGCCTTTTTAAAAAAAATTACACCTGCATTTTTTTTGGTTACCAGGGAATCATATCCGGCCGGACTAACACTCCATTTTATTGAATCAGTTGCTTGTGCACCAACCAGTAAAAGGGAATCGGGCTCGTTTATTTTCACTTTGTAACTGGTTGCAACCAACTGCCCGGTTTTGCCGGTCAGATCGCCAAATTTATTACAGGCAGATATAATTACAATTGAAAAAAGAAAGACAAGAAAGCCATAAATTGAGTTTTTCATTTTTTTAGTTTTAGGATGGTTCATATTACTCTTTGTTGCATCATCGCTGCAAAAATGATAAACGTTGGGTGCACTCATGTTTTTAGGTTAGGGGTACAAAGAGCGCGTTATATACTTACAACGCAACCCGGTTCGATAACAACAAAACTTTATACCTTTGAAACATGTATTTCTCACACGAAATAGAAGAACGCCTTTCACAATTACAGGAAAAGTATGAGGCCATGGGGCAGGATATGACTTCGTACCTGGATGGCTTGCTACATGCCGATTTTTTAACCTATTGGGATTATATCCATTTAGACACCCTTTTGAGCCTTCAAAGCCCTAAAACGCCTTTTCCGGACGAGGAGATATTTATCATTTACCACCAGATAACCGAGTTGTATTTTAAACTTGCCCTGCACGAATGCCAGCAAATAACTGCCGCGCAACCGTTAAATGCAACGTTTTTTACCGCCCGTTTAAAACGCATTAACCGGTATTTTGAAGCACTTACCCAATCGTTTGAGATTATGGTTGATGGAATGGAAAAAGAACAATTTTTAAAATTCCGGATGTCATTGCTTCCGGCAAGCGGTTTTCAGTCCGGCCAATACCGCATGATAGAAATATATGCCACTGATTTTATTAACCTGGTTGCCAGGGATAAGCGTGAGGAGCTGAGAAATGCAAGCATTAAACAACAATTTGAATACCTGTACTGGAAATTTGGCGCTACGGAATTATCCACCGGTAAAAAAACCTTGACGCTTAAACAGTTCGAAAAAAAATATGCCAAAGCTTTTATCGAGCTGGGCAATGCAAGTGCAAACTCTAATTTTAATGCGCTGTATATTCAACTTAAAAACAATTCACAGGCCACTCCCGAACTTGAAAATGAGCTCAAACAGCTCGATATAAATGTGAATGTGAACTGGCCGCTTTCTCATTATAAATCTGCAGTGCGTTACCTGAACCGCGAGCCGGAAGAAATTAAGGCTACCGGCGGTACTAACTGGCAAAAGTATCTGCCCCCACGCTTTCAGAAACGTATCTTTTATCCATCGTTATGGACGGCAGAAGAAGTGGAAAATTGGGGTAAGGGCTGGGTAGACAGTGTATTGAAAGATAGTTCACTTTAAGTGATTATGCTGGAAAACTAAATTTCCCCATCAATACTGCCGGGTTATTCCCGATTTTTATCGGCTCACCGCATAAAGCTTCGTTTCCCAACAGTGCAAACAGGATGGCTTCCTTGGCATCGGGGTCAATCCCAAGTTCGCCCGTACCGGCAATAATTACATGGGGTAAAGCTTCTTTTAAATAATTGAGGATATAAATATTCTTTGCGCCGCCGCCGCTGGCAAATAATTTAATATCCTGGGCCTTAATATTGGCAGCTATAAAATCAACTATAGATTTTGCGGTGAACGCGCTTAACGTGCAAATAACATCCTCATAACTTATGTGTGAAGTGTTTGATCTTTGCCGCGCACTTTCAAGGTATGTTAAGTTAAACAACTCAGGTCCGGTGGTTTTTGGTGGCTGTTCTGTGAAGAACGGGTGATCAAGCAATGCATTTAGCAGAGATTCACTAACACTGCCAGCCAGCGCAATTTTCGAATCCTCATCAAAAGGCTTGTTAAAGTATTTTTGGCAGGCAGCGTCAATTAATGTATTGCCCGGACCAATGTCTGTACATATAATGTGAGCGTAATCACCATCAGCAGGCAAATAAGTAAGATTAGCAATTCCGCCGATGTTGAGCAATATCCTATTTTCGCCTGCTTTACTGCCGAGTAACACATCAACATATAAAGCCAGCGGCGCACCTTCACCACCTGCCGCAAGATGCTTTTGCCTGAAATCGCTGATGGTTAAAATCCCTGTTTTAACTGCGAGATGGTCGCCATCCCCTATTTGTAAGGTGGCATTGAGATAACCCGCTTGCTGATGTAACCGTTGAGGAGCATGATAAATAGTTTGCCCGTGGCTCGCAATGAAATCAATGTCTTTGGCATTAAGTTTCCACTCAGACAACGCCTGTAAAACCAATTGTCCATGAAAATCTCCGATGTATACATTCAATAAACAAACTTTTTCCAGACTAACCTCTTTACGGGCAAATACCTGTCGTATTTCTTTTTTAAAATCCTCCTGGTAAGGAATAGTTATAAATTTTAACAGGCTGAATTGGGTTTGTAAGCCGCTGCCTTTAAACCTGCATAAGGCAATGTCAAGCCCGTCAAGCGAGGTGCCCGACATTAAACCAATGCCAAATTTTTCCTTTTTTTGGGCGATACTGAAAAGCTTTTGCAGGTTTTGATTCATGATTAATATGGGGTTAAATTAGCTATTTTTTAATTATACCCGCAAATTTGAACATATCTGATATATTTGTTTTACCAATTATTTTAAGTTCTCAAACTTTCATATCTCACAACAAAGCTAACATGGCCCGATTAAATTTATTAGAAGAGACGCGTTACGAGAAGCTGCCGGTAACGGTGTATGACAATCAGCAGGAAGCATCAATAGCAGTAGCAGGGCGGATCGCCGCGTTGATCCGCA